>JBLINP010000018.1:0-29592 GCA_047639415.1 Planctomycetota bacterium
CCGCAGACGACCTTGTAAGGTCGTCGAGGACGCCAGTATCTGCAAAGTGCCAGCAGGAACCAATAGACCGGCTGTGCCGGTCGTTCGTGGTGTTTGGTCCGCGTGTTCATGAATAATTCGGGCTAGGTTTTCCCAAGTCGCCAACACCGGTTCAACCGAAAGCGACAAAGCCCATAAGCTTTCCTCTTGGCCACCTAACGTGAAGCAATACTCTTCACCCACGGCTGGTGGCGAGGGAAATGATTGGCGATTGATCACTCCCTGCATGCGCGGGCCCAACTCCACGAACACATCATCGCGATCAATCCCAATGATCACTCCGTCTTGTTCGCGCAGGGTGTGAGCACCATGCTCGGATGGTTCAACGCTTCGTCGCCGCATTCCGTTCTGTCCTGGATATCAATCAGTAACGTCTAGTTCGCTGCCCGCGCCCGCGATTCCGCCCGACATAATCAGTGTCATAAGTTTGCCCGAATCCATGTTCAAGGGGCGTACCCGATCCATCGGAAGTAGCAACAGATTGCCGGCAATGTTGTAGGACTGCGGTAAGTACACCGCGACCAATCCATTCAACTGCGGTTCTTCAAAATCGGAGCGAGTGATAAAGCCAAGCCCCTGAATCCCTTCGCTCGGCATCAAATCGACGATAACCGGTCGGTCGAACTTTTTCTTCTCCCCCACGAAGGCAGTGATCAAATCCTTAATCGTTCCATGCAATAGGGCGAGCATCGGAATGCTGTCCATCAAGCGATCCACAAGTCCAAAGAGCTTGCTGCCCAACTTGTTCGATGCGACGACACCGACCCCCCAAATCAGCGCCAGCATGATCGCCAACCCCAGGCCGGGATACTTGGCATCGACGAGGTTGTCGATCTTGCTCACCGGGAGCCAGACCAAGTAAATCGTCGTGACTACGGGAATCACGAAAACGAGGCCCTTGAAGAAATCCGTAATGATGCGGCGCATGGCTTTTCTCTTTTCAAGCAGCGCGAAGGCAGTTGGCGCTGACGCCATAATCTAGCAGCCTTTAGGTCACGAAAAAACGGCGGCGAATCTCGAAGACTCGCCGCCGCTTTGTTGAATCAGATTTCTGACGCTTAATACATCGTCAGATAGCGATCGACTTCCCACTGGTGCACTTGCCCAATGTAATCCTCCCACTCGGTCCGCTTCGCGACCAAGAACTGCGTGAAGATGTGCTCGCCGAGAGCCTCCCTCATGACCGAACTCTTTTCGAGTTGGTCGAGCGCGTCACCGAGGTCGGAGGGCAAGCTCTTGATCTTCAGGCGGCCGCGTTCGCGGGCACTCATGTCGTAAACGTTGGCAGCCACGGGCGGCGGCGGCTCGGTAGCGTTCTTCACACCGTCTAAACCAGCAGCGAGCATGACCGTGAAGGCCAAGTAGGGATTGCAGGCCGGGTCCGGGCTGCGAAGTTCGCAACGGGTAGCAATTCCACGACGATCGGGGACGCGAATGAGCGGCGAACGATTGCGCATTGACCAAGCCAAGTGCGTGGGCGCTTCGTAACCGGGAACCAAGCGCTTGTACGAGTTGACGATCGGATTCGTAACAGCACAGAAGCCGCGAGCGTGAGCAAGCAAGCCGCCTATGTAGTGCTGCATCGTTTTCGAGATACCGTCGAACTCAGCGTCCTTGTCGTAGAAGGCGCTCACACCGTCTTTGAACAAAGACTGGTGGCAGTGCATACCCGAACCGTTACGCAGGTAGATCGGCTTGGGCATGAACGTCGCGTGCAAACCCATCTCGAGGGCCGTGCGACGAACGACGTAACGGAAGGTGGACAAGTTGTCAGCCACTTCAACGGCGGGACCGTACTTAAAGTCGATCTCGTGCTGGCCGGGCGCAACTTCGTGGTGAGCTGCTTCGATCTCGAAGCCCATGGCTTCAAGAGCGAGCACGATTTCACGACGGCAACTTTCACCCAAGTCGGTCGGCGCCAAGTCGAAGTAGCCGGCCGAATCGTGAGTTTCCGTTGTTGCCTCCCCGTTGGGTCCGCGCTGGAACAAGAAGAATTCCGCTTCCGGGCCAACCATGACTTCATAGCCGAGCTCGGCCGCTTCGGCACATTGACGCTTCAACGCCTGACGCGGGCAACCAGCGAACGGAGATCCGTCGGGATTGAAAACATCACAGATAACTCGTGCAACGCGACCATGATCACGGCCACGCAAGCCAACCGACGGGAACGGGTCGAGCCTGTAAGTCGCGTAGTCCGGCTTCAAAACCATGTCCGACTCTTCGATCCGGCAAAAGCCATCAATCGATGAGCCGTCGAACAAAATCTCCCCGTCGAGCGCTTTCTCAAATTGGCTCGCCGGCACTTCGACGTTCTTGTTAACGCCGGTGATATCCGTGAATTGCAGGCGCAAGAATCGCACGCCGTGCTTGTTCATGTGACTGAGAATGTCCTTGCGGTCCATTCCATTGTGAATCTCGTGCCAAGGTTCCAAGGTCGTACTCATGGTTCGGTTTTCTTTGATTCAGAAGCGGGCGAAGTGACTGCAAGTGCTCCCGATGCCGCCCCTGGCGGTTCGGAACTCGCGGGCCAAAGAAGAATGCCTTCTCTGGACAACACGTCAAGCGCTTCCTGCATTTTAGGCACGCATCACAAGTCATTTGTGACTACTTTTGAACGTTTCCGCGAAAACGACTCTCTGGAATTGCATTCTGAGCAACCGAACGCACGCAGCCGAAAAGCCCCTCACGCTCGACCTACCTCCCCACTCAGGCCCAAAAATCCGACGATCTCGCCACCAACGGCCATGAAAAAAGCCCCATCTCCTGATGGAAACGGGGCTCTGATCGACACCGGGGCTTAGACCGATCTCAGAGCTTCACATCCTCAAAGTGCTTGGAACAAGCGCGGCCTTTGCGACTACATTTTTGGCAGGAATCCTTCATGCCGGTCATGCGGTCATCGACCAATTTCGCGGCCGCCGAACGAGCGTGTTCCGCAATCGCTGATTCCTTGTACTTGGAGTAAATCTGACGATAAGACTTAACCGCTTTGACGTACTCCAACTCGGTCAGCAAGGACTCGACCTCGGCGTACATCTTTCCGCCTTTCATTTCCGCTTCGAAGCCCGTTGCGCCTTTGATCTCAACGATCATGGCTTGGAGTTCGACAGCGTTCGGAAAGCCTGTTTTTGATTCGGCTTGTCCGCGAATCAATTCGTGTGCGCGGTAGATCCAACCATCGGCTAGATCCTCCTTCGCATCTTCGAGCGCCTCCTCAGCTTCAGACTCAAGATAAGTAGACAGCTTGCGCGCCATACTCAGATCTTTGCCTTCTAACTTCCCAGAACTCAGGTGATCTGCCAACAGGTCGTAAGCGAGGCCAACCTCATTGTCATCCAATGCCTTGGAAACCTTATCCAAAGCCTTCGGAATCACGGTTCCTTTGGTCGCTTTCGAGAGCGCCTTTTTAAGTGCACTCGAATAGCCGTGGCCACTGCCTGCGTACGTGATCATCCCTTTGGAATCCACGACGCCGGCTGCCGGGAAGGCTCTTACTTGAAGCGCATTCTCAATCTCTTCGTTCGCGAGAATAACGATGGGATAGCCCGGATTGTTTTTGGCCACCCACGCGTCAACTAAACTCTCTTTTTCATTGGTCACGCCAATGATCACAAGACCCTTTTCGCCGTCCTTCGCATACTTTTTGCCAAGAACCGGAACCTGGGTCTTACACGGGGCTCACCACGTTCGGAAGACTTCGAGGAGCAAAGCTTTGCCCTCCAAGTCTTCGTTTGAAAGTGGCATGGAGTTGTACCACTTGACCGCCTTGATCTCGGGTAGTCGTTCTCCAACCTGGGCAGAGACCCAGCTGAAGGAGCTCATGGCGAGCACCACGAGCACAGCTATTGTTTTGCGCATAAAGACCTCAGATTCGTGTTTTAGCGAGATTCAGAACTTCGTTCTCAAAGCCAGCATAACGAACGATTGAGATTCAGTTCAATTCCGTTCGAACAAACGAAAAAAGCCACCCGTGGAGTCGCTGCAAAACAGCTTCACCAATGGGTGGCTTTGAAAGTTCGATCGCCAACGCGTGTCGATGGCGATGAGAGCGGCTTATTTTCTCTCGAGCGCTTTCTTGAACAAGCTTCCGAGGTTCGTGCCGATGTTCTTACTGCTATCACGCAGCACGTTTTCGATCTCCGAGGCTCCAGCTGCTTCTTCCGAACCAAGCTTCGAACCGCGCGAATCCAACATCGAAAGCGAGATGCGTCGTTCCATGGGATCGATGCTTTCAATGCGAACGGTGAGCTTGTCGCCCGGTCCGGGTCCGCCTTTGTTCCGTCCGCCGCGCTGCCCACCACTGTCACCCATTTGGGAGATGTGCAGCAAGCCTTCGAGGCCCGGTTCCAACTCTATAAAACTGCCGAAGTCGAGCACTTTGACGACCGTCGCTTCGACGATTTGATCGTCGCGATAGCGATGAACCGCGTCATCCCAGGGATCGGGTTCAAGCTGCTTCATGCCGAGGCCAATGCGCTTGCCACCCTCTTTGATATCGAGGATCATGACCTGCACAACCTGCCCGGGGCTCAAGACCTCTTTCACGTCTTCGACGCGCTTGCGCGAGATGTTGGAAACGTGAAGCAAGCCTTCGACACCGCCGCCGATGTCGACGAAGGCACCAAAGCCTTCGACGCGCGTAACCTTGCCGCTAACCGTGCTGCCCGGAACCATCGTTCCGACGGTCTCTTTGCGAGTCACTTCAACTTCAGCGCGCTCGACGTTGCGGCGCGAGAGCAAGAGCTGCTTCTTACCACGGTCCAATTCGAGTACTTCGCAAACGAGCATTTGCCCGATGAGCGAAGACAGATCTTCAATGCGACTGATCGAAGCGTGCGACGCCGGCATAAAGCCGCGCAAGCCGCCGACGCGCAGTTCCAAACCACCCGTATTTTGACCCGTCACTTTGGCTTTGACGTTGGAACCCACTTCCATTTCGTCGAGTGCCGCGATCGCAAGTGCTTCTCGTCGCGAAAGCAACCAGAGTCCGTCCTCTTGGCCCGCCATGGTGAACTGATAGGTCTCACCCACCACCGGCGCCGGATCGAACTCGTCGATTGAAATCACGCCCTGCATACGTGGACCCAGATCGACGATGACGTCAGTCTTGTCCACGCCCGCGATCGTTCCGGTCTGCAGGTTCTTATCCCCGCCAGATCCGGATTTCGATTGCTTCGGGTTCTCCGTATTCGGAAGTCCGACGTCTTGTAAATTAATGCCTTCCAGGGCGGCTTCGATTTCGCCGTCCAGGGATCTCTCGTCACTCATTCTTCTTGAATGGCCTTTTGCCGTTCCGCTTTACGATTCGATTTGTCGCTCAGCGCGACTTTGAAGCGAACAATAATAAGGAGTTCGCGCCTCGAATGGGTGATTGAACTCCGATCGGTCACTCGCCGGGCGCGCGCTCAACATCCCGCAAGCTTCTGAGCATCCAGGCGATCATCCACGCGGATCCGATCCCGGTTCCCAGCGTCGAACCCGCAAAGGCCCCCACCAAGGCCGAATAGCCCATTTCTGGTGCCCATTCGACGCCGAGCCACGTGAGAGGTACCACCATGACGAGTACGCGAGCGGCGCTGATCACCATGCCGGGTCGCGGTTTTCCCATACCTTCGAACGCAGAACGAACCACAAAAAAAGGTGCCGCAACCAGGCTGGCGAGCGGGAGCCACCACATTCCTGCGGTCGCCAAGTCCCGAGCACTTTCGGTTTCGGTAAAGAAGTCAGCCACTCGATCGCCGAAGAGCAGCATTGTCGGCGTGACCAGCAGCAAGACGTAGGCGAGCCCAAAAACCGAAGCCACTTTGAGCTCTCGGCGTATGCCGCCGTAGTTGCGCTGTCCCCAAAGGCGCGCAACCAAGGGCAACATCGCCACGCCAACAGCAATCATGGGCATCGCTAGAAAACGCGCGCCACGGTCGTACAGCGACCAAGCCGCCAAGGATATGGTTGATGCGTGTACGTCCGTCGAACTGCCGCTGTCTTTCACGATCCAGTTCACTGCGAAGGACTCGGCAGCCATGAGCACGAAGCCTAGCGCCGAGGGCACTGCGATAAAGAGGATTTGTCGAACGGCGCTGCCCGTGTATGGCGTGCTCGGGCTTGCGCTTTGATTCGCCATCGATTGATTCATTCGGTTGCGTTCGTGCAGGGCGGCGCGGCCTCGCGCGTAAACCAAAGAGAACAATCGACTCAAAACAGTCGAAAGCGCGATGCCGAATATGCCCCACTCGAAAACGAAAACAAACACCGCGTTCAACGCAACATTTGTGGATCCCGAAATCAAACCGGCCCACATCGTGCTCTTCATGTCATGGTGAGCTTTCACCAACGAATCGGGCAAGATCGCCCAGAAGGCCGTTAGTGCTTGACCAGCGATGAGTACCGTCGCGTAAATCTGAAGCTGACGGCCGACCGAATCCTCAAGCCCGATTAGCGGCGCTACAAACCAAATCACGCCAGCAACGGCGAGGAAGAGCGCGACCAGAGCGAAGACTATTCTTGTCGTCGCGCGTTTCAACGCAGCGATGCGATCGTTCTCTCCTGCGCCCATCGCCGCCGACAACTGCGCCGTCAAACCGTTGGAGGTGCCCACCCAACAGGCGGTCATCAAAAACTCGATCGGAACGGTGAATCCAATCGCGGCGACGGAAGCGTCGCCAAGTCCCTCGAGCTGAACCGCGAACGCGCTGTCCACCAACGAATAGATCGAACGCAAACCAAACGAAATCACAATCGGCATGGATAGCCGCAGGATCCGCGCGCGTTGTTGTGGCTGCGCGTCGAGAGTCGGTCCGTCGGGTTGCGATTTCATCTGCTGGGTGAGCCGATTCGAATGAAATCGTTCTCAAAAAAAAAAGAGCCCCGCAACCTTCGTCAGGAAGCGGGGCAGTAATAGTAGGCCGCTGGAACGAGTTCCACAGCCAAAGGGCTGGGGCTAGCTGAGCAGCCTCTTGAATTGGTCACTGATCATTTGTGAATCACCTCCTTGCGATTGGTTTTCCCGATCGAACAAACCGTGACAGTTTGCCTCCGGGCGGCACCCTCGGCGTCCCAAGGGTTTGGTTCGGGTCGGCAGACCTCGATCGAAAGCTGCCTTCTCTAGGGGCAGTTTGGGAAATCCAAACACCGGATCCAAGCTTGTTCTTCAGGCAAGCCAGTTTTGGCACTTGTGATGGGAAGGTTGCCTGTGAGAATGGTGTGACACGATTTGATCGACGATCCCCGCAGGTAATTCCGTCCGTCCGACCGCAAGAACACTATGAGCACGATTTTCGCCACCGCCCTTCTCGCCCTCCCCCTCCCGGTTTTCCAGTCCGAACAGGCCATCGCTCCCGAAGTTGAGGCCTACAGGTCGACGGTGAGCGCGATCTTGTCCGAAGCCTTGGTGAACGGCCAAACTTATAAGAAGCTCGAGAGCCTGATTGAAGTCGCCCCGCACCGCTTGTCCGGTTCACCCGGTGCCGCCGCCGCAGTCGAGTGGGCGCGCCAAGCCATGCTTGCGGACGGACTCGAGAACGTGCGCCTGGAACCCTGCATGGTTACGCATTGGGAGCGAGGAAAAACCGAACGGTTGCGCGTAGTCGGTCCGCCGGAACTCGCGGGAGTCGAGCTTCCGATCCTGGCACTCGGCGGCAGCATCGCCACGGCGGAGCACGGCTTGATCGCGGAAGTGATTGAAGTGCAGAACTTCGAAGAGCTCAGAGCACTCGGCGATAAAGCCAAAGGAAAAATCGTGTTCTTCAACCGACCGATGGATGCCACGTTGCTGAGCACCTTCCCCGCTTACGGCGGAGCGGTTGGTCAACGCGTGAACGGCGCGGTCGAAGCTGCGAAGGTTGGCGGAGTAGCCGCGATCGTACGATCGATGACCACGCGACTCGACGACTTCCCGCACACCGGCGGCATGCGGTACGCCGAAGGAGTCACCAAGGTTCCGACTGCAGCGGTCAGCACGCGCGGCGCGGAACTGATTTCCGATTTGCTCGAGAAAGGCGAAACGGTTCGCTTGCACCTCGAACTCGACTGCAAGAGCTTCCCCAATGCTCCCTCGTTCAACGTCGTCGGTGAATTGGTTGGACACGAAAGTCCCGAAGAGGTGGTTGTGCTCGGCGGCCATCTCGATTGCTGGGATGTCGGCCAAGGTGCTCACGATGATGGTGGTCCGTGCTGTCAAACCGTTGAGGCTGTGCGCATCCTCAAAAAACTGAACCTGCGTTCGCGTCGCACCTTGCGCGTGGTCCTCTTCATGAACGAAGAAAACGGTTTGGGCGGAGCGAACGCTTATTACGACGCTTACAAAGATCAGATGCAGAACCACGTATTCGCCATCGAATCAGACTCTGGAGCCTTTACGCCGCGGGGCTTTCGATCCGATGCCGGACCGAAAGCGATGGCGGTGCTGCGAGATATCGTAACGCTGTTTGAAGGCACCGGTGGCGAGCGCATGTACGTCGGTGGTGGCGGTGCGGATGTCAGCCCGATGAAAAAGAGCGGCGTGATCACCGCGAGTTACTTGCCCGACTCGCAGCGCTACTTCGACCTGCATCACTCTGCACGCGACACAATTGCGGAGGTTAGCCCACGCGAACTCGAACTCGGTGCAGGTTTGATTACTGCGCTCGTTTACGTCATTGCTGATCTCGAACAGCCGTTACATAAGCTCGATTAGAACGGTGACGCCACTGCAGACCTTGGGCGAGATACGGTGTCAGACTCCGTATCACCGTTCACTTCCACCCTCTCACAAAAAACAATGCGCCCGGCTCATCTGATTCTCGTTGCGGTCTTGGTCCTGGCCGGCGGCCTCGGTTGGCTACTGACCTCATCGCACGGTGGTGAAGACGTGTCCGCCGGCGCCGCGGCGCCCGAAGTGGTCGAAGAGGATCCAATCGAGGAGCCCGAGCCTGTCGTTCCGCGCACGCCAGTTGCGAATACGCGCCGCGATGTCGAGGCGCGACCGACAGTTGTCGAGGACAAGCTCAGCGATATTCGCGGTGACCCGACCGATGCTCAAAAGTTGCGAGCGGTTGGGCGTGTTGTGGATTCGGAAGGCGAGCCACTACGAGGCATTCGTGTCCAGCTCGGGCCAAGCGAACCGGAATCTGCCGTCGCTCTAGACTCACCTGACTATCCAGCCGAGTTCTTCACGCAAATCCTTCGAACGAACAGCGACAAGGATGGACAGTTCGAATTCCTGATCGACTCCGACATCTCGGTGTGGACCTTAGCCGTCCGCGCTCCGAACTTTGGGCACTTCGATCGATTCGAAATCCCGTTGCCGAGCTACGGATATTTCAAGTTGAACGACATCACTCTCAATCAGGGCGTCGAGATCTCGGGACGCGTTCTCGACTCGCAAGGCATTGCCGTTGCGGGAGCCATTTTGCTCATCGTTCGCGACCGGGGCTTCGATGTTGAAGAACCGCGCTTCGTCCCAGGCTCCCCCTTAGAGGTCACCGACGCCAACGGCTCCTTCCACATCACGAGCTTTCCGGCTGGCCTCGTTCAGCTCATGGTTCACAGTGAAAACCATCCGCAAAAACACTACACGAGCACAAGCGCCAACCCGGGCGACCATCTAACCAACACGGTCATTCACCTGGAGGACCTGCCGCCGGCGTGCACGCTCACCGGAATAATTACGGCATCGGACGAACCGCTGGTCGGCGCCATCGTTCGCGTCTATCCGAACGCGAGCGACGCCCTCGACGCCGAAACGGTTTACGAATGGAAGCCTTCGGTTCCCTACGCAGAGACCGACGCGCGAGGCGCGTACAAACTAGAACAACTGCCCCTAGGTTCCTGCACGATCAGTGTCGAGCATTCCGATTATTCACAACGGCAGTTGTGGACGATTCGTTTGGAGGAAAGCGCCGCCCGTTGCAACCTAGCCCTCGAAAGCCACGCACTTACCGGCTGGATACGAGACGTCCACGGCGCCCCCATCGAAGGCGCGCAACTGCGAGTAGAGCGCGTGCGTCAAAACGCGTCCAAGACTGGGTATCGTTTGATTGAAGGCACTTCGATTCCACAACCGGAGAGCTTGGCCATCGTCCGTAACGTCTATAGCGACGCTGATGGTAGTTATCGAATCAAGGGACTCGACGCGAGCACCGGCTTGGTTCTGATCGCAGAACTGCCCTGGTATGCGACCAAACAATCCAACGTCTTCGCTTTTAAAACGGGCCAATCGGGCCTCGAACTCGATCTGACTCTTCAAGCCGGCGGCTTAATCAGCGCCAACGTCCTACTCAGCTCAAACAACAATCAAGACTCTCGCTTACGAGCAACGCCACTCGATCAACCGGGACGTCAGTGGTTGAGTGCCCCCCTCGGACCCGAAAGCATTCTCGAGTTGGGCTACCTCCCGCCCGGCCGCTACCTCGTCGAGTTGCTCATTCCACGCACACCCGATGCACCCGAAGAAATAGTGGACAGCGTCGAGAAAACCGTCGAAGGCGGCCAAACGGTCACGCTGCACTTTACGCCTCGATAAGCGGTTCGACCTGATCGTCCTATTCCGGCATTTTATATCGGTGCAGGATCACCGAATCGTACGCTCGAGTCCAGAGTTCGGTGCCGTCGGGGGATAGCACCATTAAGCTTGTTCCCTGAGATTTAGACTCAACGGGAATGCGCCAAAATTTCTTGATATCGGTTTCGCGGTCGTAGAAACGAACGACGTTTTTGTCGATCGTTAGTGCGTACTTTGAACTCAATGCGAGTCCGGTGTGCTCCCTTTCGTATCTCAGTTTTATGCTCTTCCACGGCACTCCATTCGGATCATAAAGGCAGAGCGTAATCGGACGTTTACTGGCTCTTCCCGCTTCTCCTACCAGCACCGCGAGCGCTCCGTCCTTTGCAACTGTGCTCGCAATGGTAATCCCCAGAGCTTCGCCATTCGGGCGGTTCTGTATCCTCTTAATCGGCGCCCCGCTTTCTCCGACGAGGATGATCTCATCATGTTTGACCACCCAATATCCGGTTGAGCGTGGCTTCATCAACCGCTTAGCCTCCGCAGACTTCACCGCCAGCAGAACTTCCTCTGGACCAGTATCCCCCGCAAACCTGTAGTGCTTAAAATTTGAAGCTTGGACAAGTATTGCGCCTCCCTCGTCGACGCCAATAAGCCCGGAGATATAGACCTCCTCCTCGACATCCCATGCGGGCGTGATCCTGCGAATGAGCGCCGCGTTCTTGTCGTAAACGTGAATGGCCCCGGTTTTGCGATTAGCGACATAGATGAGCCCGTCTAGCCCCACCTGTAAATCTCTGGCACTTATTAAATGATCATCGCCAAAATCCCGCCCAATCACTTTGTCGACGACTCCGTTGTCATCTAGCCGAAGCACAGCGTGAGTATCCGAAAACCAAGGCTTTCCATTGGGCGCGACCTGCACGTCGTAGATTCGACTTAGGTAGCGGTTGTCTGTGAACGAGGGAATGAATTTTGCGACGACCTTCTCTTCTCTGTTGATTCTGAACACCGAAGGATCTCCCATGTCGACAAAAACAAAACCACCATCTACGTCCCACGAGACTCCGGTCGGCCAATGGAGATCCTTCTCGATAACCGACGTCACTGGTATGTTGCGCTGATACTCACCGTCCGCATCCACATAGACCAGTAGGGCTTCGTAGCCACGAGAGAGTGCAACGACTCCGCCCTCGTCAAGCCATGACACATCGAGTAGTCGAAGATGATCCCACGTCCCCAACTCCGCTACCGACTCCGTCCAGACGATGTTTCCCGAGTGGTCATAGCGCTGAATTAGAGATGAGCTGCCGTTCCATTCGCGAGTGCAGGCTGCCGTAACGAATCCTCCGTCTTCAGTTGCATCAATGGCAACGAGAAGTCCCGGGTAAACGCCAGGAATTGCAGTGAGTTCTTCGATGCTAGGAGCCAACCACCACGCTCGTGTGTATGGCTTGGTATACCAACTACTAAAGACCACGACCCAGCGGTCTTCCGAGACTTGAGCGATCATCGGAATATTATCTGATCCAAAATTCGGCAACGCCAAATCGAAGTTCGAGAGTATTTCCCCTTCGGGGTCGACCCGGACAAATCGAATCGAACCATCCGGATTCGGCGAAACGAAACCGATATTCCCCTGCTTATCGATCTCGAAGTTTCGAACCCTGCCAAAGGATGGAGCATCCTCCGCTTCTAGTGAAGCGTTGAGACTGATGTAGCCACAGAACTCAAGTTCAACCTCTTCGCCACGCCGTTCCTTAGCGCTATGAGACGCCGCGGTTCTTGGATCTTGAGCATCCGTATCGGCAGCTAATCCAATCAACAGCAACGCAGCCAAAAGGCACTTTCCAATCAAGTGAGAATGGAAACGACGTGCGCGTCTCTCCGGAGCGAGCTTCATGGCTAAGGATGGTGGCGATCAACCGCGTTCGCTTCATGGGTACGACAAGTACCTAAAGTCGAAGCGGGTTTGCGAGCATTCAAATGGAATGCTTCTACAAACCGTGAAGCGACGCTTCGGTTGCGCTAAAAACTCAGATTCGTCGTTTCCACTGGACCAACCAACGCACCGATGGCGCCTTTCGTCATGGGCGCGGGCTTGAAGGTCGCGCTTTGGAACAAGGCGGTTTGGTCGGTGTCGTGGACTTTGCCCATTTCGGCTTGGCCGAAGGGTAGGACGGAAACGCCGGCATCTAGGTCGCCGGGGATCGCGGTGCTGAGGTACGCGAAATCACGTTGGGAGAGCAACGTGTCTTTGTCCGTGCAGTCGAGTGGTCCGAGCGTGAGGACGTCGTTTGGATCCAATTCAATTTGGCTGAACTGTCGCCATCCGGGGATGACCAAGGTGAGCTCGGTATTCAAGTAGCCCGTGAGCCAATTGGATTCGGAACCATAGGCATCATTGGTCTTCTCCAAGGCATCGCGGAGACGGTCGTCGATCCAGGTAATTTCGAAGGGTTGAAGATTGGCTGTGCCGGTACTCGCCACTTCTCCTAGTCTCGTTTTGAGAAAGAGAATCACGGCGGCTCGACCCGCTCCGTAGGTTTGAGCCATCTCGACACCTTGTTCAATTCGGATGATCGGGACGATGTTGGAGACGAGAGCGACGCCTCGATGGAAGCCGGTTTTATCGCCGATAATTCCAGTCTGTGCCGAGTCGAGCAGCCAACCTTCCGCTTCCCGTAGAGCATCGCTAGCTGCAGGCGTAAAGGTCACGCCAAGTTGAGCTTCTGCGTGCAAAGCCAGCTGAATCAAATCCCGCTCGCGAGGGTTGACCGTGTCGAAGTGTGGTGCCAAAAAGGTTGCGGTGTCGACGATTGGCGGCATAGCGTCAAGCGGCATAGCGGTAACCAGCTCACGCAGTCGCCAGGAACGGGCGGATTCACCATAGGCGCCACTCCCCGCTTTGATGTCGATCGGATACCAAGCGCCGGCCGGCATGTTATTGGCCGTCATCAGAACGCCAGCATCGGGATCGAGTACCGAGGGCAACAACCGATGGGGAATAATGTCGATCCAGTTTTGATCGCTACGCTCGCCGACTTGCGCGACTTTGCCCGCGAGCATACTGAGCGGTTGTGCCGGCGATCGAACCGGCATGGAACCATTGGCCCAATAGCCGATGCGACCACCGCTGTCACCGAACACTAGATTCGCCGATGGATATCGGAAGCCCTCCAATGCTTCGCTGAACGAAACCACATCGGCCGCTCGATACATCTGCAAAAAGCCGAGCGACGAGTCCTGTCCGTACTCCATGCGATCTACGCGCCGGAGCGAGTATTCCTCGCCGACATCCAGATCGCTGACGACGGGACTGACGACGGGACCGAAGAAGGACTCGCGATAGATTTCCGTCACCGGCGACTCACCGAGGATCTCAATCACTTCGGTTTTCACAAAATCGAAGGGTCGGAAGACGCCGTCGAGTTCGTATTCGTTCGGATGGTTGAGCGGGTCGACTTTCAGTCGGAAGAGATCCGCTTGATCCGCGCCGATGCCGGAGCCGCCCCAAGCCAAACTCCCCGATTGCCCAACGATGAAATTCACGCAACCGGGCAACGTCGCCCCGCGCGCATTGAAGGTTTCGCCTTGCAAGTGCAACTCGTAAAGCGTCGAAGGTCGATCCAAAGGCAGGCGCGGGTCCGCGATCAAAATGGCTTTGCCGTCAACCGTACGATCGCCGGAAACAACCCAGCTGTGACTGAACTGGGGACCAGAGGGGCCGGCACTGAAAGGTACGACGAGGGGTCCCATCGAAACGCTAGCGGCGTATTCGGTCATCTCTTGTTGCAGAGATAGGGGCACATCCGATTGACTAACAACAGCAGCCGACTCGTCGTAAACAACCGGTGCAGCAAAGAGCGCCAAAGCCGCCACTTGATCGCCGCCGACCGTGGCGAGCAGATCTTCGAAGTCGTGCAGTTGACGCGATTCGGTCAAAGCGCTTGAACTAAAATTCGAACCGAGGAAACTCCAGGTCGCCACGCTGTCGACGGAAGTCCAAGGCGAGACCGGAACTCCGGCCGCGACGAACAATGGATGCAAGCTCGTTCCCGGATCGTTGATGACTTGATTGACGCCGGCCGCGTAGGCGTTCAGTAGCGAACGCATCTCAGGATCGAGAATGGCGACTGCTCGCGTCGCTCGCAGCCGAAATCCGATCAACCTGGAAGTTCGGTCTCCCGTCAAAAAGGCGTCGCCAGTGCCACGCCCAAAGAACTCCGCAACTCGACCGTCGAAAGCCAATCGCGAGTAGATCATTTGAGATAAGCGATCTTCAGCAACTGCTACGCCCGCTCCGAAGTAGGCGCCTTGATCGGAAGATGCAAATACATGCGGAACGCCAAAAGCGTCGCGCATGAGATCTACGGTTCCCGCTTGAATTTGAGCCTGAGCACTATCGGCATCGTCGTTCGAATTTGTGTCGACTTGAAGATTGGAAGTGATGCTCGCCACGACATTGATAGCTTCTCCGCTGGGTGACTCGTCCAAGAGAACCGTGACCATCAACTGCGTACTCGCGCCGTTGGCGAGAATCGGTACGGTCCAAAGTAAACTCGACGGGTCGAAGCTTCCGGATTGAGCTTGGTCCGTCGCGTAACTCAAACTCGAAGGAAGTACGAGTTGAACTTCGACATTCTCCGCTGTCGAAACCAGGGGTTGATTGGTGAGCGTCAAGGTCAGCTCGATCGGCTCGAAACGAACCGGGGTTGACTGATCCAATGTCAGCGCGAGCGAGAGCTCGACATCTCCTAAGCCGACGCCAGGATTGTTCGAGCTGAGTTCCGGGGCACTGCTGCCGCCGCCACACGCCTGTGTTCCGAGCAATATCGCGAGTAAAGAGACTCGCTGAAATAGCTTTTGAGAATTCACGTCAATCGAGAGAATTGGGGGAGCAGAGCTGGGGCGGCGAGGGAACAGGACTAAGCGTCGAATCGAGAACCGGGCGCGGGAGCTGACCAAGTCCTCTCCAATCTTAGGCTATCCCGTCTACGCGGTTACGCCAACTTGGGCAGCACCGACACGCTTTTAATGCGTCCGATCGGCGCGGAGTGGACCTTCAACCTGCCCAAACCCGCCCCGAGGACTCGTCAAACCGCTTGTCTGCCTCGACCGATTCGCCACTATGACGGGTATGAGCCCCGACTCGCACCTGCCCCACGCCATATTCGTTCTGCTCTATTTGTTCGTCTTAATGGGTGTGGGCGCCATGAAAGCGCGCTCGATCAAGAACCAGGAAGACTTCAGCCTGGCCGGGCGCGGGCTCTCGACCTTCGTCCTGATCGGCACCTTGCTGGCAACTTGGATCGGCACCGGCAGCATTTTTGGCAACGCCCAAAAGACTTTCGACGTCGGCATGGCCGGTTTTCTACTGCCCATCTCCGGTGCCTTCGGAATCATCGCGCTCTACTTTCTCGCCCAGCGCATTCGACGGTTCGGCCAGTTCACGATTCAGGACATTCTCGAAGCGCGCTTCGGCGCCGCCACCCGAGTGATGGGAACGATCACGCTCGTACTCGCTTACGTGATCATTGTCTCTTACCAATACCGAGCGGGCGCCACCGTACTCGGATACATCTGGCCTGAACTCGGCAAGGAATACGCGACCTGCGTCGTGGCGGTCTTTGTCATCGCGTACACAGCCTTGGCCGGCATGTATTCGGTGGCTTACACCGACGTCGCCAATGGAATCTTGATGACGATTGGCATCGTCTTGGCGCTGCCGATTCTGTTCGACAAAGTCGGAGGCATGGAGGGCGTGACGAGCGCGCTGTCGAATTCCGATCTCGACACGTTCGGCACTTATTCGACTGGCCAGTTGATCTCCTTTCTCTTGCCAGCCTTCCTGATGCTGATTGGCGATGCCAACATGTATCAGCGCTTCTTCTCCGCCAAGACTCCCGCCGATGCGAAAAAATCAGCGGCCTACATGTTGATCGGCGTGCTCTTCCTGGAGTGCGCGATCATCGCGGTCGCGGTTCTCGGCAAGGCCTTGGTAGCACAAGGACAATTGACCGAACCCGAAAACCCCGCGCACATCATCGTGCACATGGCCTTCAATACTTTGCCGCCTTTGCTGGGTGCCATGATGGTCGGCACCGTGGTCGCGATCGTCGTCTCGACGGCGGACTCCTACTTGCTCTCCCCCGCCACTTCACTGGTGCGCGACGTTTACCAGCGCTTCATGCGGCCCGACGCCAGCGAGAAGAACATCGTCAAAACCAGCCGCATCGTCGTCTTGCTCTTGGGTTTGGTCGCGCTCGCTCTCGCGTTCACTTCGGACGAATTCTTCGGCGTGGCACTTTTCGCCTACACGATTTATGGAGCGGGAATCACACCGGCCCTCTTCGCAGCTTTCTTCTGGAAACGCGCGACAGGCGCGGGTGCGCTCTCATCGATGATCACTGGCGTCGCGACTTCGATTCTGTGGCACATCGCGATCGAGCGTGCTGTGCTCATAGACTGGGCTCGTGAAGCCGGATTCGAAAGCGTTGCAAGTTTTGGACAACAAGCGGCCGACGCGGGAATTGACGCTGTCTTGCCGGCCGTTGTCGTCAGCATCGGCGTTCTGATTGTCGTCAGTTTGGCCGGTTCTCCGCCCGATAAAGAACACGCCGAAGCGATCTAAATTGCCGCGTAACCCACAGCTGCCCTACCTAGCGTGACCTCCGAAGAGTATCCCGACGTTCGCACGAACGATGAATCAAGTCCCGTTTCGAAGGGCTTGTTCGCGCGCTTTTTCGGGCAAGCGCCTGCTGCCGACGGACCGCGCCGTCTGCTGATTACGCTCGTCATCTTTGCCGTCGCGCTAGGCTTGCGCGTCGTGCACATGAGCCAACTTGAGGGCACGGCTTGGGAAGACGAGCGCGGCCTGATCAGCGACTCCGAGTATTACGACATGCGCGCGAACGAAATCGCGAGCGGAGAACTCGTCGGCGCCTATCCCGGTTTCCTAAGCCCGCTGTATTGCTACGTCTTGGGCGCGGGTTACGCGATCACCGGCTCCAATCTATGGGCAGTCAAGCTCCTTCAAATCATCTTCGCTTCCCTCGCTATCGCGCTGGTTCACCGAATCACGAGACGGATGTTCAGCGAAGCGGCCGCTGTTATCGCTGCGCTGCTCCTGGCTTGCCACGGTCCATCGATCTATTACTCGGCGCTCCTACTGCCCACGACCTTAGTCTTCGGCTTACACGCCACTCTGATTTGGGTTCTAGTTCGCGGCGAGTTGACGCCCCTACGAACGCTCAAGGCGGGACTATTGATTGGCCTGTGTATCGGCGCGAAAGCCAACGCTTTGCTATTGCTGCCGGTCCTCGCGATTTGGTTCTACAACCAGCGAGCGCAATTGGTTCAAGCGAACTATCTGCGACTAGTAGGCGCGCTCGCACTTGGCGCAGCCATAACGATCACCCCCATCACGTGGCGCAACTACGCCACCTCGGGTGAGTTCATTTTGGTGACGACGACCGGCGGCCGGAACATGCTCAAGGGCAATGGCGAAACCGCTACAGGAACGCACAGCTCGTTGAATGAGGAGACCATCCACATCGGTTACTACCTGGATGGCACGGTCGATATCGAGCGGTCGATTGCCGAAGATCGCGAACTCAAGTCACTCGCTTGGCAGGCGATGGGTGACGAGCCGATTCGCGCACTGCAACTATTCGGCGTCAAGTTGCAGCTACTCTTCAATCAGATCGAATTGGGGATTCGAGATGACTACCGATTCGCTCGCATGCAATCTCCACTGCTTGGACTACCGCTAGTTTCTTTCGCTCTGATTGCGTCGCTCGGACTGGTCGGCCTCGTGCTGTACCTGCGCGACAGCCGCCACTCCAAACTGCTCGGGTGGATCCTCCTGGCGCAAGTCGCCTCCTTCGTTCTGATTTTTGTACTCGCGCGCTACCGCATGGTTCTCTTGCTTTGCCTTGCGCCATTCGCAGGCCAAGCGCTAGCCGGATTCGTCGACGATCTAGTCACGAAGCGCATCCCCCGCGCCATTACAGCCTGCATCTTCCTGGTCCCCTCGATCTGGTTCGTGAATCAATCCATTGAAGGATTCGAGAAGCCCAATCCGCCTGGGGAGCTTCATCGTTTCGTTGGCGATTGGCACTTCGAACGTGAGGAATGGAAGCGCGCTTTCGCTGGCTACAATCGCGCCTCGAAATCCGATTGGCACATTTCCAACTTACTCGATCATTGGGCCGTGCGCGCACGCCTTGCCGATTGCTACGCTGAGATGGACCGGCCTCAAAAGGCAGCTTTGGTACGCGAGGGATTGTTGACTGAAGTCATGGAGCATTACCCCTTCCGTCAACTCGACCTGAAGGATGAGCTCTTAATGAAACTCGGCCTCGAACCCGAAACGCCACGTTAAGTGCGGCATGTGAGCGATCGAAATTCATGAAGGCCGGTACGGAACAGATCGCGCGGAATCACGGACGCTACGTGTACTTGGCCTTGGCGCTCCTGACGATTTTGGGGTTGGCCGTGCGCTTGACGGGGCTTGGCCACGGATTACCCCACGCGCCCGAACCCGATGCATTCCTGCTCGACCAAGTTCGATTGCATCACAGCGGATCCATCGAGAATCGCATCGATTCGGATAACTACGGCAAGTATCCGCATTTGCTCAGCCGCCTATTCGCTCTTGCGCCAGAGCCGGAACGTGCTCCCCAAACCCTGGATGAAGAGCTCGAGCAGGCCGCTCAACCCTTCCTGTTCGGAAGACTCATCGTCGCCTTGCTTTCGGTGTGCCTGATCCCCCTCACCTTCTTCCTCGCGCGACACTTTCTATCGCCTTGGTGGGCCTTCACTGCAGCTGCGTTCATCACCACTTCACTACTCCATCACAGCTTCTCACAACAAGCACGCCCGCACGGACCACTCGCGACCTTCACCGTCCTTGGAGTGCTCAGCCTCTTCGCCTTGCTTCGTCGGCCCACGCTGAAGCGATATCTATGGGCCGGAATCGCCTGCGGCCTGGCCGTCGCCTGCCTTCACAATGGCGCCGCGATTTTGATTCCCGCACTCCTCGCGCACCTACTTGCGACGCGCAATCAAAACCTAAAGTCGCACTTGCGTGCGCTGCTTCCACTCGCGCCAATTTTCCTGCTGCTGCTGCTCTGCTACCCCTTCCTCTTTCCAGATCTTCGAGCGCACTTACCTTTTGTAGCCGTCGATCAAACCGGCCTGCTACCGACCTTTCCCCACGCCGCGAGCAATCACTGGTCGGATTGGGTTCACGGTCAGGGCTTTGGACTGATGATCGAATATCTCTGGTCATTCGATCCCGCGCTATTGGTCTTGTTCGTGGGCGGAATCTTCGTTTCGATTCGATCCATTCGCCCCACTCTCGATGACGGGCAACGTCGCCTCGATCTCTTCGTCGCCGCCGGCTACGTGCTGCCCTACGTGCTGGTCTTGGGAGCGTTCGATCGAACCTACGAACGTTTCCTCTTGCCGCTGCTCCCCTTCGTCGCCTGTTTCGCGGCCCAAGCGTTGAGCGCATTGACAGGAACACTTCCGACGAATAAGCGCCATCAATTCGGTCCCGCGTTCGTGATGATCGCGCTCGCCTTCCCCGCTCTTGTCGTTACTCGTTCCGCCCTTCAACGCACGCAACCAGATCCTGCAAGTGAACTCGCCGCATGGATCCAGACCGAGCTCGATCCACAGGTCGATCGACTCATCGCAACGCCCATCGCCTCCTACCCGCTGCCGTTCGAACTCAAAGGCGATTCCGCACGACGCGAATTGGGCAATCACGCGAAACTCCCCTGGCCTCGTTTCCAATCACGAGTCACGCGTTCCGATCGAAACGTTTTCGAAATCACTCCCATGGCCCTTTTGCCTGCGGAACAACCGAACGCGATCAGCATGCGTGATAGTCGTGCCGACTTGCGTCGCCGGATCCAAACGAGTGGATGCAACTGGGTCGTACTGCGCGTACGTCCAGGGCGTGCCATGTACGAGGTCTTTGTCGCTGTGCTTTCCAAGCTCGGAACACGAGTCGCACGTTTCACAGCTCGTGAAGATGAGCATGTGCGGGAGGATCGCGGAACCGATCGAGCTCTTCAGGTTTTGCGAAACGACATACATGGCCCCAGCCACGATGTTTACCGACTCGACCGTCTCAAGCCTGCGGGCGAGGTGCAAAAACGCTGACTATTCGGCGTAACCGAGATCGTCGAGTTCGCTCTGCATTTCATCGGTGAGCTCGACTGCTGAATTTCGAGCGTTGAGCTCATTGCGAGCTGCAACTTCGAACTCGCGCCATGCTTCCAGGGCTGCTCGCGCCGCCGCCGATTCAGTCGCAGCGGGAAACAACTCCGCTGGATCGGAAGTCAAATCGAAGTCGGTCAGGGTCACTCCCGTCGCACGTCGATGTCGCAAGACCAATTTCCAATCTGAATTTCGAGAGGAGATCCAATATCCGGGTTTAGATTCGGGATGCAGTCGCGAAATTGCGGGCAAGTCCTCACGCGCTTGATCGCCCGTCAAACTGCTCGCCAAGCTCGTTCCCATCATCGTGCCGGGAACGGGTAAACCCACCCAATCGAGTATCGTCGGCGCGATATCGATGTGCCGCACTTGAGCGGGGATGCGCGTTCCGGTGCTGAGTCTGGACGGTTGATAGAAGACGAGTGGAACCATCAGAACTTCGTCGAAGAGCGTCCGAAAGTGCCCTTTGTAGCCATGTTCGAAAAACTCTTCGCCGTGATCGGAGGTTACGACCACAAGAGTTTGCTCCGCCAAGCCTGACAATTCGAGCTGTTGCACGACTTGGCCGACGTACTCATCGACGTACAAAATTTCACCGTCGTAGCGAGCCAAGATGTGCTGCAATTCACGCTCATCCATGTCGGCGTGAACCGCGGGGTCGCTAATGAACTTCTCGGGAGAGTAATCACCGGCATAATCGGGATCGAAGCGACGCCAATACTTCTCGGGTGGGATGTAGTCGTAGTGAACGTCGAAGTAATGCAGGAAGAGGAAGAAGGGGCGCTGCCCCACATCTTTCAGAAAGTCGAGCGCTTGCGCCGTCACGTCCTCACTCGTACGCGACTTGTGGGAACCGACGTTCGCTCCATTGATCACGCGTCTGCGCTCATCCTTCGAACCGGCAAGATCGAATTCCTCACGGTCCATTTTCGCGGTGCGCCCCACACCGACCCAACCATCGAAGCCTTGGTCGAAGCCGAAAACGGAATGCAGGTAAGCTCCGCTCCAAACGCCAAAGGTTCGATAACCCGCCGCTTTGAAAAGCTCCGCCAGCGTTGTGTGATCTTCGGAGAGCCGCACGTCATCGGAGAGCACGCCATGCACATTGCTCGCTAGCCCCGTCAAAATCGAATGGTGCGTCGGAAGCGTCCACGAACTCTCGGCGACAACCTGCTCAAACAAGACACCTTCACGAGCCATTCGATCTAGTGTCGGAGAAGTCTCGCGATGGTACCCATAACTCGCGAGATGATCCGCGCGCAGGCTATCGATCGAAACCAGTACGACGTTGTCCGGACGAACGGGAGGCCTGCTGACCTGTTCAATTCTCGTGTCACTACAGCCGACTGCGAAGAGTCCAGCGGCTAAAAGCAATAGGCGGCACGTTGACATGGCTTCGGTACGGAAACGTTCGATCGGAGACCAACCGGAAATCTCGTCGAGACGAGAAGATCTAAGCTCGATTCGCGGAGAAGGTCAGAATCAAGCAAGATGGCCCGCACAGTGATCAGTGTCAACGATTGCCTCCCGAACCGTCCTCGACACTACCGATACGCGTCGGCGATCTCTAAGCCCTGTCTTGTACGGGTTCAGTACGACCCCAATGATTCCCAAGGCTCCTTTGGCTGGAAGCTGTCCTATCTCCAACGGTCCGTGTTCACTCGGGCGTCGATTCACGACCGCTCTATCCCGCAAACTCAATTCTCCATTCAATTCCGACGTGATCGCGCTTTCAACCAATCCCCATCATGTTCAAAACGCTCCTCCTCAACAAATCCCTGCTGCTTTGCTCCGCCCTCGCGCTATCCTTCGGATCCATGCAATTCGAACGACTGATTGAGGATCCGGTTGCCTTCGCCGCCGCCCACCCGGATCGTCCCGATGCTGATAAAGCACGCGATGCAGATCGTCACCCCGGGAAGGTGCTCAACTTCTTTGGAATCAAACCCGGCATGCATGTCGCAGACTTCATGGCAGGCGACGGTTACTACACTGAAATCGTGTCCAGGGCGGTCGGTGAAGGCGGCATGGTCTACTGTCAAAATAGTCCGACAACACTCAAGCACTATGGCGAGAAGTTGACCAAGAGGCTCGAAGGTCGGGGCTTTGAAAATGTTGCGCGCGTTGATAGCGAACTGACCAAGACGGACCTTCCGAAAGGTCTCGACGCCGCACTACTCATCCGTTTCTATCACGACTTCGGCTGGATGAACTTAGATCGCGCCGCCTTCAATAAGATGGTGTTTGAGCAGCTCAAGCCCGGCGGAATCTTCGGTGTTCTCGACCATGTTGCTGCTGATGGAGCGGGAATGAGCGTTGGCCAAACGCTGCACCGCATCGACCCCAACTTGGTGCGCTACGAGATTGAAGCAGCCGGATTTGTCCTTGAAGCCGAATCATTTCTGCTTCGCAACAGCGCTGATACGCTCGACTGGAACATCTTCAGCGACAACGGTGCGAGAAACGACAAGACCGATCGCTTCATCTACCTATTCCGCAAACCGCTCGAATAGGTTGCCGCTCGACCTCATGGACGAATCAAACGGAATTAGGATCCCCGCTGAAGAGCTGTCCGCCGACGCTCTGCGGGGACTAATTGAAGAGTTCGTCACGCGCGATGGCACGGAATTCACGGACTCGAATAAGAAAATTGAGCGCGTCGAATTTCTGCTAAAGCGGGGTGAAGTCGAGATTTGGTTCAATCAAGAAAGCGGCACTTGCAGTATTCAGCTGAAGTGAATTGAGCCTTTGGCCTTTCTCAGCGCTCAGAACGACTTGCGATTAAACCAAACTTCGCGTCGAGGCTTTGCAAGGATCCAGCCTGCTTCAACTTCAAAAGCGCTGCATTGATCTTCGTCAATAGCTCGGGCGCATCGGGCCGCACCGCGACGATGTAAAGTTCCTCCGACAACGGAGTCGCCAGCACCATCAATTCGTCAGGACGTTCGACGGAGTAATCGAGAGCATCGGGTGCGTCCATCACCAACGCATCGACATCACGGGATAGCAGTCGATCGATGCTCGACTCACCTTTGGCTGACGGTTCGGCAGCCTGCGCATGTGGCAATTTCTCGCGCAGCGCAAGCTCCGATGTCGTCCCGATGCCCGCGCTGACCAAGCGATTATCAAGATCAGCAAAACTCGTCGGCTCCCCCGCTCCTTTTCGTACGAGCACACTCAAACTAGTCGCGAAGTAGGGTTCCGAAAGCAAGACGATTTCAGCGCGCTCGGGTGTAGCACCCATCGTTGCGATGACCGAGTCCACTCGCCCTGATTCGAGAGCACCGAGCAATTCGTCGAATGCCATGCGATCCCATTCAAGTTCGCGGCCCAGTTCGGCGGCCAGAGCCTGCGCCATTTCGACATCGCGCCCTTGCGCGGTCCCCTCATCATCAACCCAGGCGAAGGGCGGGTTGGCGAGATCTGAAGCCACGCGCCAAACGTCGGTCGGCTCACTGGAGCCGGATTGACAACTGACGAGCAAAAACAGGCACGCAACTAATTGGGTCAATATTCGCATGCCAAGAGTCTAATCGTTGATCGGGAGAAATTCGCTGATTCAGAAGCTGGCGCCTTCACGGTTCCAAGCACTTCCAGTTCCCTGTATTTCTCTCGATTCCCGCGCTCCCCTATAATCTCACGATGCCTGTCCTCGACGCCCAACTTCTCATCGACAATCGCGTTCACGCGATTCGCGCCATGCACGATCGCATCGGCAACCTGCGCGCCCAATTGGACGTAAGCGGTGGTATCGATTCCGGCGTAATGCTCGGCCTCTTGGCACGAGCCGTTGGACCTGAAAATGTGACGGCCGTCTACAGCAGTATTCATTCGGGAGACGAGTTCCGCGACCGCGCTCGTCTATGTGCCGCCGCTTTTGATGTCGCGTTGATTGAACTTGACCTAACTCAAATCTTCGAGTCGCTGACCGAGATGATGCAAGCCTCTCTATCCGCCAGCGGCGTTGACCTGGATCCCGTTCGAGCAAGAATCAAAAACGATCGTTCCGTTCTCGGCTCACTGCGTTCGTGCCTGCGTGCGCCGATTGGTCGTGGCTACAATCGGTTGACCGGCGGCGGCATTCGCCACGGCACGGGTAACGAATGTGAAGACCGCTTCCTACGTTTCTACCAGAAAGGCGGCGATGGCGAAGTCGACACCAATCCGCTCGCCATGCTCGGCAAGGGTGAAGTCTTTCAGTTGGCGCGAGCGCTGGGAGTTCCGCACGATTTGATCGATGCGATACCGTCGCCCGACCTGCACGGAATCGGTTCTGATCACAATGACGAAGACGAGTTACACGAGTTAACTGGAGTTCATTGGACCTACAGTCGCATCGACCGCAGCAGCGGCAATTACAATCGTGTCGGAAGTATCGAGCGCATGAGTCGCTTCTTGGACGATCGGGGTTCAACGTCGTTGTTGGACGCTAATACGCTCAATGACCACGATTTCGATCAACTTGCGAAGGCTGCTGCGGCGTATTTCCCGAGCTACTCGCACACCCAGATCGACGGCTTGTTGCGTTCATGCCGCCAGCTCGAAGCCGCGTCACGTCATAAGGCCAACCCCAACATTCCAAGTTTTGGCGACCGTGCTGAACTTGTCGATGCCGGCATTCTGACCGACAGCTTGCCAGACCTCAGCTAAACCGTTCGCTCGAGCTTTCCGTAGCACAAGCTCTTGTAGGTACGCAACAACACTTCCGTCGTCGGCACCGGCAAGTCGAGCGGCACCTTGATGATCGGATGCTCTTGATCAAAGGGCGGCGGCACCTTCGCTCGAAACAAATCGGGCCACAACCGCACGGGTGCGCTGGCGAAAATCAGATCGGGCTCACCGAACTCGTCGAAGAACTCGGTGAGCTTGCTGTTGGTCTCTTCGAACAGCATGCGCGCGTTTTGCAACCGCAAGCGAGAGCCGTAACGCGACTTGCCCCTCGTGTTCAAGTAAGTCGGTTGCGCCCGGCCTTTGCCGCGCACTACATACCGTTTCATCGACTTCGTATAGCGAACTTCTCCAGCCTGGAACATCCCCAGCGAAACTGCGCCGGCCTGCAACAGGATCATGCAGTGCAACCCAGGTTCGAGTGGTACCGACTTCAAGAACCGATCGAGATCCGAGTTCGGAGCCGTCGCCAGACTCCTCGACCGATTCGCTCGCCTAGCTGCGAGTTCCGCGGTCGTATCCGATCCGCTATCCGAGGTGGCCCGGGGCGAAATCGGAAAAACGAGCGGTGGCGTAAGGATGAGTTCCTCGGACTCAAAGCGGCCTCCCGACTCCGCCAATTTGAAATCGCGCTCCACGGCAATCTCAGCGCATCGGTTTTTAAGCTCTGACCAATGAAAGCTCTCGATTGGAATTTTCTCGCCCATGGATAAACCTAGCCCGGATTATTCATGAACCGCGAGGCAAAACGCCTCGAATTGGTTCCTGCTGGCACTTTGCAGATACTTGCCCCCGCAGACGACCTTGTAGGGTCGTCGTGGACGCCAGTATCTGCAAAGTGCCAGCAGGAACCAATAGACCGGCAGTGCCGGTCGTTCGTGGTGTTTGGTCCGCGTGTTCATGAATAATTAGGGCTAGCATACGACCTTCGTCGCAGCCTTCCCGCGCCAATTTCGCGAGGAGTAGTCGTCAGGGAGAATGGTCGTACAATCCACGTCATGGACGAACTGCACGTCGCCGCCTTCTACAAGTTTGCGGCCTTCCCAGATTACCGCGAGTGGCAAACCCCTTTGCTCGAACTTTGCGAGCGTGAGGGCCTACACGGAACACTGTTACTCGCTCCGGAAGGGCTCAACGGAACCATTGCGGGATGTAAAGCGGGCATCAGCGCTCTGCATGAGTTCCTTCGCCGGGACGAGCGATTTAGTGAGTTCGATTGCAAATGGTCCACGGCTGCCACTCCCCCCTTCGCTCGCATGAAGGTGCGACTGAAGAAGGAAATCGTCACGATGGGAGTGCCCAGCATCGATCCCAATCAGAGCGTCGGCACCTACGTCGAACCCCAAGATTGGAATCAGTTGCTCGAGGACCCGGATGTGATTCTGGTCGACACGCGCAATCAATACGAAGTAGCGATCGGGACTTTCAAAGGCGCAGTGAACCCAAAGCTCGATAGTTTTCGCGAGTTTCCCGACTGGCTACGACAGGAATTCAATGCGCGGACGAATCCAAAAGTCGCCATGTTCTGCACAGGCGGCATTCGCTGTGAAAAGTCGACGGCCTTTTTAAAGCAAGAGGGCGTGAGCGAAGTCTTTCACCTCAAAGGTGGCATTCTGAAATACCTGGAGACCGTGGAAGAAGAGAGCAGTCTGTGGGAAGGTGAGTGCTACGTTTTCGATGAGCGCGTTTCCGTTGGGCACGGACTGCGCCCCGGAAGTTATGAGCTATGTCGCGCCTGTGGAGATCCGATCAACGCTGCCGACAAGATGAGTTCCGACTTTGCACTTGGCGTGAGTTGCCCGCATTGCATCGATCGCTCGACACCGGAACAAAAAGAGCGCTTCACTGAACGCGTTCGGCAAGTTGAAATCGCCAAGTCGCGCGGCAAGACACATTTGAAAGCTCGTCCCTCCGTCAAAAGCAGTTCGACTACCTCCGAAACCACGGAAACCTAATGCAAGTTGGTCTGCCTTTGCTCTACAGCTTTCGGCGCTGCCCCTTTGCGATGCGCGCGCGACTTGCATTGGCTATCAGCAGCCAAGTTTGCGTTCATCGCGAGATAAAACTGCGAGCACGCCCTCCCGAACTCCTGGCCGTATCCCCCAAAGCCACAGTCCCCGTACTCGTTATTCCGGATGGGAAGATCCTGGAAGAGAGTCTAGACATCATGCTCTGGACACTCACCAATCACGACCCGGCAGGTTGGCTGAATCTCGCCGAAGAGCAAATGGCTGAGGCGCGCCGGTTAATTGCGCACAACGACGGCGACTTTAAGTTTCATCTCGACCGTTACAAGTATGCCGGTCGACAACCCGGCGAAGCCCCCGAAGTACACCGCGCCGAGGCTTCCAAGTTCTTGACCAAACTTGATCAAAGACTCACCAAGAATGCCTTCTTGTTCGGACCAGACGCTTGCTTGGCGGACATGGCCATCCTGCCCTTCGTACGCCAGTTCGCCTTCGCCGATCGCGATTGGTTCGACGAACAACCCTGGAATGCCCTACGGAATTGGCTCGACACGTTTATCGCCTCGCCGCTCTTCACAAGCATCATGACCAAACACGAAGTTTGGAACGTCGACTCAGCTCCACTCGTCGTCGATTGGACTTCGAGCCCTTAGTGAACGTCTAACTTCGCTTGCACGAATTCGCGCAGCAGAGGCAACTCGTCATAGGGATCGATCGTATGTCCCTTGTCGTAGGTTTCGAATCGCAAAGCGAATCCCCCGCGAGCCAACTCTTCGATTTGTTGCTGAGTCGTCGCGTAGGGCAACGCTTCGTCCTGCCGGCCATGCGTAATTATCCATGCGCTCGTATCCCGTTCCAAATTTCGTTCGGAGAGTAGAGCTTCGGGGTCTAAGCAATAACCCGAAACGCCAACGTAGGCACTCAGTTTGAGCGCACTTCGCACGCCCCACTCGAGAGTCATCAAACAACCTTGCGAGAATCCGAAGAGCCCCATATCGCCGGGCTCATAACCAGCTTGGATCAACTCGCCGAAGAGTTGATCCAGCGAATCTCGCGAACGTAGGACTCCTGGCTTTTGATCAGGCGGCAGGCCGTACCAACTCCGGCCTCCGAAATACTCGTCCGGCGCGTTCACCAACAGGTAATTCAAGGCAGTGAAGCCGAAAGCTTCGGGCAGCCATCGAAAGCCCTCCGAAGAATCCCCCCGGCCATGTAGAACCACCAGCAACTTAGCGCTGCGCTCCTTCGCGGGAATCCACTCGCACTCAAGACTTTCGATTTTCGGAGCGGAGTTGGCGTTCATTCGGAGAGTCTAACAACCAAGCCCCGCTCTCAAAGTGGTCGCCAAAGGTTCAGGGCGCTAGTATGGATGTTGCGTAGTACGCCCATGACCGAATCACCCCCATCACGGAAGCGAGACAGCCTCGCCTTCTTCCTAGTCTGGCTGCCCTACGCCGCGCTTGTTCATCGCTTCTGGTTCGTCGCCGACGATGCCTACATCAGCTTTCGCTACTCGCGCAATTGGGGACAGGGCTTAGGCATTCGATTCAACGTCGGTGATCACACCCCCGCCGAGGGTTACAGCAACTTCTTGATGGTCGCCGCCGGTGCTTTGATCGAGAAGCTTGGACTCGATATGCAGTTTTGGCTGCCGATGCTCGCCGCTGTGTGTGGAAGCGCATTACTGTGGCTCGCGTTCCGCGTTATGCGCGAGCGCTTCGAAGTCAGTTTCCACCCCGCTTGCCTAGCCATCTTGATGCTCGGTTGCTCGGCGCCGTTCGCAGTCTGGTCGAGCACCGGGCTCGAGGCCATGCCCTACGCTCTGCTCTTCTTCGCAACCGCTGAACGTTTGATACTGCGCCGCAACAGTCCGGCAGGATTGACCGCCGGCTTACTCGCGCTCTTGCTCTCACTCACGCGTGTCGAGGGCCTCGGATGGGCTGCCATCGTCTTCCCTACCTTGTGCTTTTTCTCGCGCCGTCAATCGGGGGAACCAATCGGGCGTGCACTGATTCAGTATTACGCCGTGCTCCTCGTCGGTTACGGTTCGTACTTTCTTTGGCGCTGGAACCTCTTCGAATTGCTCTGGCCCACAACCGTCTACGCAAAAGTCGGCTTCAGCGTGGAGCGCGCGCTGCGCGGCGTCGACTACATCACCGTCCAGGTACTGACCTGTCTTTCGTTATTGGCGTTGATTCCCGGATGCAT
>JBLINP010000019.1:0-29300 GCA_047639415.1 Planctomycetota bacterium
CATCACGGAAGCTTTTATCGAAACTCGCTCGACTTGTGCGAACCGCCACTGCTCCGCCTAGTTGCAATCGAAACAGGAACAGTTCGTCATTCTGAAAAAAGTACTCGCCAGCCAGCGAACCGTCTTTACGGGTGAGAACTAACTGGCGCGCGAAGCCCGTACCTAGCCAAGGCCAAGGCACGCGATTGACCGTTGCCGTCCATTCCTCGATTTGATTGGAAAGCGGACTAAAAACGTCAAAGCGACCGCTCAAAAACTGACCAGCTCTCACTCGCTCAATCAAGAACAATGGCAAGAGCGCTCCGGACTCAGGTCGTGCGTTTCGACGCGTAGCATCACGGCCACTCCAGTCGACGCATGAAAGCGAATCACCGTCAGCACTCCAGTCCACCTGAACCGTGCGTCCCGATCGCAGTCGACGCTCGCGCCAAATCAAACGTGGGCCGCCTGCCGTTTGGCGCTCGACGTGCATCACACTCGTCTTGATCGGAAAGTATTCGAGGTGCAGCTCGGTACGCTTCGCATCGACTTCCGCTCCGACGTGCATGGCGGCGACGCCGATGACGGACTTCATACCGCGCAGTTGAAAGAACTCGTGACGCGCTCCCGGTCGCTCCGGAATTTCAAACTCGACGACTTCGCCACGCTCAAACGGAGAGGAGTTGTGCCCCGGAGCTTGTTGACTGGTCGCTACGAGCAACGGTGCGAACAAATTGGCGGCGGTGAGAAATAAGAGCGACAGCATGGGATCGGGCCCCGATAGGCCAGATCAGCTATCGGCCCCCCTCACGCTCTGGCTTGAGAGCGGCGGGACCATAAACGCGATTCGCTACTCGTACCCTCTGGATCCCGAATTCCCCGCTCTACGGGAGAGCCCTGTCGAGGCCGCGGATCGCAAAGATGCAGCCCAGCCCCACCAGAAGAATCGAGAACAGCATGCCCGGATACGGCGAAGTCTCGAGTCGATCGTTCAAATCGATCCAAGCCATGTGCTGGAAACCGAGATTTCGATTGGTTTCTGGCGAGATCAAGGTCGGACCGATTGCAACGGAAACGTCTTCGTCAGCGGACTCTTCGAGCATGAAGATTTGAGCTGCCGGGAAGTTTTCGCCCTCGACCGCCAATCGATGCCTCAGGATTCGCCAGCTTGCCCACGGTTCAGCAAGTCCTAAATCCCAGTGCACGGTCCGATAGCGTTCTCCGTAGTCAGACTCCGGTTCCGTCAACTCGGCTAGTTCGCTGTTCGCAAGCTTGCCAATCAAACTTTGGTAAGTCCCGGTGTCGACAAGCACACCTGAAAAGCTCGAAAGCAAGCCGAAGGCGCAAAGGGCATGGCAAGCGCGTCGATGCCACACCTTGCGAGACAACCGGTCGAGCGCATAGGCCACACCCAGCCATAGAAAGGGCAGCGCGGCGAGCAGACGGCCCGGCCCGAAGCCCCAAGGCAGGTCGGCGCCGAGTGGTGTTTGAGCAGCCCACAGAATCGGTAAGCCTACGAGGATGACGCACAGCGGCCAGAGCTTTTCACCGCGATTCAACCCGAACGCGATGCCGAACGGCGCGAGTAAAACGAGCGGAGCCAACCAGATCAATCCGCGCCCGGGCGAGATGAGCGATAGCGCGAGGTCCGAGAAGGAACGCATCGAAAGTTGGGGCGAAAGCTCGCCGGGCAATCCGAAGAAGGAGCCGGAGCGGGCTTGGTTTCCGACGGCGGTGAGTGCGATGGCCACGAGTAGAGGTAAAAGGATCCAAAGCGTGTCGACCCAATGCCCGATTCGCCAGGTTTGGCGCAGAAAGAGCGCGTGCTTGGCGAGCACTCGATAACCAGAAAATACTGCGATCACGGCGGCGACAGCCAGGATCAGAATCGCTGGCCAGATTCCGGGGCGCGTCAGAAAGGTCATTCCCAGACTGAACCCGATGAAGACGAGGTCTAAGCGTCGGGGTCGACGCAAGCGTTCAAATCGCTCGCGCGCTCGCAGCAATAGGTGAAAGGCGAGGAAGAGGAAGAAGGCGACTTGAATTTCGATCGACGATCCGCGCGCCTGCGGCCAGACGAAGGAAGAGAGCACGAAGACCAGGCCGCTGAACCAAGCGTGTTTGCGCCCCACTCCAATCCGGCGCGCCGATAAAACCACGAGCCAAGCCAGGAACGCCGTCAGTACGGAGTTCTTCCAGCCCACCGCCATATGAGGTGCGTATTCGCTGAGGCGCGATGGAGCCGACAACGCGTGCTTCGCTTCCAGTTCATCCAATCCGGATTGGAATAACGCTCCCAACCAGTAAAACGGAATCGAAGCGATCGGACCTCCGAGCGGTCGTGTCGAACGAAACTGGCCGGGATTCGGTTGCCACAACAAGTCCTCGTTGAGCACCAAGCGCTCGGCCTCGGGCGTGCCCTCGAGATCACCAGCGTGCAAGCGCGCGAGAGATCGCGTGGTTTGAAAGTCGAGTTCGGCGATACGACTATCCGGCAAACCCGAATAGCTGAGCGTCATCAATCCAAGCACAATCAATAAGACCGATTGCGCGCAGATGCGATCGCCCAAGCGAACAATGGCGAGTCGAACGAAGGGGCTCACTGCACTCGCCCTCGAAGAGTTTTAGCGAAGTCTACAGGCCACGCAAAAACCAGTGTCGAACCTTCATTTTTGACGGACTCGAAACCCAGTTGCTCGATTACAGAACGCAAATCTTCGCCCGCGCGAGCCATTCGATCCGAGGGTGTCATCAGCAGCAGCATAGGGCGATCGAGTTCAAACAACAGGCTTTGGTCTCTGGCTGTCAGAACTCCCCCGCCGCGGTACAGCCGAACGAGAACCGAATAGCGTTCCTTCCAGCCCGGAGTCAGTTGACTGAGAACTTGCGAGGGGCGATCACACCACAACTCAAGCCCCGTAAAAGGCGCCGCTTCGTGTCCCTGCAAGTTGCGCTGTGTATCGGTAAAGCGAGCGAGTCGATCGAGCCCATAGGTCGGGACGGTATCGGAAGTGCAATTGACGACGAGCACCGGCTTTTCCTCTGCGCGCGTGCCTTGCTCCGACATCCACCGATAAATCCAAGCCAACTCATTCGATTGTGTGATGGCTCCTTCAACCGCGCGCGGAGCTATCAACAAGGGTTCTTCAACGAGTGGTAAATCATGCTTTGAGAAAGCCAAGTACCCCGCGAATCCCAGACCGTTAGTGAGCACGAGGCCGACCAGTAGAATTAGAGTTAGGGCGCCACCGAGAACACGCTTAACACCGCCGCTCTCCAACATTCCGATCAAGCCGGCGGCGGCGAGCAATCCCAAGGGTAGCGCTGCGATCCGAATCAGCTTGTATTCGTTGGCATAGGGCAAGAGCACGAAGAGATGCAATGCCAGCGGTAGCAAGGCGGCCGTCAACAACAGGCCGAGCACGCGGCCGTGTCTGCCATTCGATGCGTCACCCTTTCGACTTATCGCTCCGGTAATAAAGAGCAGCGGAGTCATGAGTAGCAAAACCGGAGCGAAGGTCGCCACGAAGCCGCCCTCGCTCCATTGAAAGAGCACGGATTCACCGGCGTAGCTGCGTCCCGCCAAATAAGTCAGCCAAGCACCGGGAAGCGCCCAAACGACGATCGGCAGAATCAATCGCATCCGAAGTCCGGGCGCGAATAAGAAGAAAGCCAGCGCGGTGCTCGCGATCCCCATACCACCGACTACCGGATTGACGGCGAACGCTGCTCCGTGAAGCGCCGCAGAAGCACCAACCCAGGGCTTTGTGCCATGTCGAATGGCGTGTGCTGCGCACATCAGTCCACCGGCGAGAAGCGTCAGTGAAGTTGGATAGGAGGACAAGTTGCCAAACTTCGAAAAGCCGAATGCCAAGCGAACATCCCAAGCGCCCACGGCTTGCCGCAAGATTTCTAACAGCGCCGAAGGGCTTTCGGGTGCAATCCAATCGGCATGATTACCCCACCAAACAAAACCGCCCAAAGCGTTGAGGCCGAAGAGTGCCAGCACCACGCCGAAGACCTCGCGCTTTCCCTCTCGAAAACAAGGCGCGGCGGTTAGATAAAGCACGAGTGGCAGCAGAATCGCCGCCCACAGATTCGTGAGTGCCAAACCGATTGTCGGCGCGACAAAGAGGGCGCGCGAAAAGAGAGCACCCATGGCGTGCCAGTACCAGTAGTAGCCGAGTTCCTGCCCAGCCATCCACGGATGTGCCGGCGGCACGGAATGATCGACAGCCAGAAGCAGCGCCGAGTGCAGCAGCCCGTGGTAAGAGGCACGCGGTGCATTGCCGCTGAACAGCAAGAGCCAAACCAAGGCGCCCATCAGGACCGAAAGCGCTATCGCCAACGACAGGTAGCGGCCGACACGCAGGTGTTCAACGCGGCGACCTAAGCTCAAGAACTGCAGCGCACCTAGCAAGACAAAAGTCAGAGCCACGGCTTCGCGCGCATCCAAACCGAGCCGCGTGATTAGGTAAATCGTCGTTGCTAAAACTGGCGAACAGAGCGCGGAAACCGTGAGGGCTTTGACTACCGATGGAACCGTCGGTGAAAGTCGAAGGAGTAACGGTAGAGCGGCCACGACAAAGAACAGAAGGCCGCCCGCCAATCGTCCGACGCCGACCGGTAGAAAATCGAGGCTGGCCAGCGCTCCCGCCAAAGCGAGAACGGCCATGACGACGCTAAATCCGTTGAGAGAGAAACTGCGAGGCTCCGAGGATGCCGGTGCCTCATTCGCCGGCTGTTCTTCGCCCGTCATTCCTCAACGTCCTTAGCTGTCGGGGAACGCGGATCTTCCTCGCCATCGTCCACATAGCCCAAGTCTTTCAAATCCTGGAGACGCTCGGGCGAAATCGTTCCGTTCGCATCGCAAACCGGATTCAGTTGCGATTGCCAATCCACAATTAGCTGCTCCAGTTCGATTCCGATTTTCGTTTTGTCCTTCAAAAGATCGTGCACCTGAAACGGGTCAGCTCGAACGTCGTACAACGCACGCTCGGCAATGGGGTAAGCACCGCTGGGCGGATCACTTGGCTCGACCCCATTCGGATTCCACACGTAACGCCATTTCTCAGTTCGAACCGTAAAAATTTGATCGCGCCAATGACCGAAGACACCACGCGATTCAAACTCATCGCCGTCCATCAACGGCAAGAGCGAACGACCACGCACGCCGCTCGGACTGGGCACATTGAACCAATCTAGAACCGTTGGCATTAAGTCCTGTAGCTCGACCAATTCTCCAATCACGCGTCTGCCCGTCAAACTGGAGGGGTGGCGTATGAAGAGCGGAACATGCAAAACCGTGTCGTATACCGACTTGGAATGAGCCCAATAGTTACCGCGTCGATGAAGCTCTTCGCCGTGATCCGCTGCAAAGACAAACAGCGCGTCGTCGAGCACGTTGACCGGTTGCACATCGAGAGTGCCCGACAGAATTTCTGTGAACAGAGCGATCAAATGATCCACTCGCGCAACTTCGCCATCGTAAAGCGCGCGAATATGTTCGACGTCCTTGGATTCAAGCAAAGTCCCTGCTCCGTAAACTTCATCGAGAAACTCACGCGAACCATTTGCCGCGCCGCTGTAATTCGGATCGGCGAACAAAGCTTGGTAGTCCACGTCTTGAAGTTCCGTCGGCTCGTACGGAATGTGCGGCCCCATCAAATGCAACCACATGAAGAGCGGCGGGCCCCGTTCGAGGTCGCGCTCGCGCAACCACGCCGTTGCTGCCATCACCACTTGTAGATCGCGTTCGACGGAGATGTCCGTAAAGAAGTGATCAAAGCCTCGCTCGATGCCCGAGCGAACCGCGAGCAGTTGATTGGCGGTAAAACCCGCCGTTTCGAATCCAGCGGCGGAGAGCGAAGCAGCCAGAGTCGGCACGCTTTCGCACAACAGGTTGCCGTTGTCGATCGCTCCGTGTTCGAGTGGTGATCGGCCTGTAAAAACGGTAGCCATCGAAGGGAAGGTCATGCCGCGCGGAGCGAAGGCGCGGGCGAAGAGCACACCTTCGGCAGCCAAGCGATCGAGGCTGCGATAATGCTCGGGGATCTCGCCGGCCGAGGACAGCACGCCAGCCAGATCCGTGGTGGCCCGCGAATGCCCGAGCGAAGACATCCGATCGGCGCTGAGCGTATCGACTGTGACCAGCACGATGTGCCGGGGCGGGACGCCGGGACGGGGCTTCTCCTCGCAGGCCGCCATAAGAGCGAAGCACATCGCCGTAAGCGCCCAAACCATAGGCCGACTCGTGCGTACACGAGAGGCCTCCGTCAATTCATCGTGCGGCTTCCCCGCAAGCTGCGTGACCCAAGACAACATGCGCGGCATTCTACGGGTCGGGAGAGCACAATCCCTCCCCTTCTCTCCCGATGAACTCCCCGAGTCCCAGTCCAGCCCCCCTGCTGTCGCCCCCGCACATGTCGATTCGTCTGACCGATTTGCTCCGGGATCGCACCGTACAAGGACTGCTCCTGCTCGCCGTCGTCGTCCGGCTCGTCATCGGCATTAATATCTGGAACGCCGACCCCCTCGTCCAAGTTCCACTCTCCGACCCTGCCTACTACCACATTTGGGCCAGCGCCCTCTCCCAAGGCGAGGGCTTCCGCGACGCCGCTCCGTTCTGGCTGCCGCCGCTCTACCCGTGGGTGCTCGGCGCGCTCTACCGCATCGTTGGAATTTCGATCGGTGTTGTCGTCCTGGTTCAAGGCGCACTCGGCCTGCTCAGCACCGCCCTCTTGATGCTGGCATCCCACCGCACTCTCGGACGCCGCGCCGCCATTGCAGCAGGAGCACTGTGGACCTTTTACGCACCCGTCGTATTTTTCGAGACGCGCCTTTTGCCCGTCAACCTCGCCATCCTACTCGGCTTGGTCGCTCTCAATTTGCTGATTCGATTCGAGCAAAACACGGCGAAATCCAGTCCATCCAGCGGTGGACTTCTGCTGCCCACCATCGCCGGGTTATTTATCGGCTTCGCATCGATGGCGCGTCCGAATTTATTGCTGACCGCACCGTTGGTCGCCGGCGCCTTGCTACTTTCAAAAACGCATCGAGCGGCGCGCTTCAAAGGCTCCGTCCTAGTCCTTGTCGGTTTGTTGATCGGTTTGGCCCCCAGCACATTTGAAAACTACTCACGAGGCGGCGAGCTCATACCTGTAACCGCCAACGGCGGTGTCAATTTTTGGTTCGGCAACAACGAGCACGCGCGCGGAACCTTTCATGCACCCTCCGCAGAATGGGGGTCGATCGGAACCCAACGCGATGTATCCATAGGTATCGCTTCGCAAGCGCTCGGGGCTGCACAACCTGTAAGTGAAGCCGAAGCTTCGTCTTGGTGGTTCGCGCGTGGCCGTCAATTCATCTTCGATTCACCATCGGCGGCGCTCCGTCTTTGGGGCCTCAAGCTGGCCGACACTCTGTCTTCGACCGAATTCGGGATTCAGTACTTTCCGGCAGCTATTCGGCGGTTAGCGCCCAGTTTGTGGGTTGGCTGTCTGCCCTTCGGATTGATTCTCGCGCTTGGAATCATCGGCCTGTCCTCCAAGTTTAGACCATCCAATAGTGGAGCGACCGTACTCATAGCTTGGCTGATCGCTGGTCTATCCGCGTCGCTCTTGTACTTCACTTATTCGCGCTTCCGCTTACCGATCTTGATCGCCTGGATGCCTTTTGCGGGCAACGGATTGATCGTGATTTTTGACGCATTCAAAGGACGCGAACGACTGCCCACACTGCGCACGCTGATAGCCTCAATGCTGCTGGGCATCTCCTTTGTTCCCTTCGAAGGCGGGTATCCGCGCTTGCTCGAAGCCAATACGTTGCTCGATGCCGGACTCGCCGCGGGGCAACTCGGTGACGCATCGCGTTCCATCGAGCTTGTTGAATCCTCACTCGAACTCGTGCCCGTCAACCCGCGCGCCGAAACCGAATTGGGCAAGCTCTTATTGGCGCTCGGAAAGGAGCAGCAAGCCCTGCCGCACTTCGAATTGGCGTGGCGCATGCCGGGTGCTTACCCACCGGCATTGTTTGAACTTTGCCGGCTGCTCGTCGGTGCGGAATCCCCGGCCGTATCGGATCCCGCACGCGCCGTGGAACTCATGCGAGTTTGGCTTGGAAGTTCCTACGCCAATCAAAATTTTGCGCTGAGCCTAGACCTGCAAATTTTGCTGGCGACCGCATTGATCGACCGTCCGCAGTTGGCGGCCTCGGCAAATGAAGCACGCGAAATCACCCAGAACGTATTGAGTCGCAACCCCGCTCACCCTGCTGCTCTGCAAGTCCTAGACTACTTGGACGGGCGCTAAGCCTCTGGCGCAGTTTCGGCACGCAACCAGGCTAGGTAGGAAGCTTCCACGGAAGCGGGTTCGATCGCGACAATCTCGGGAACGTCATAGGGGTGCTGCTCCGCGAGCCAGCGCTCGATCTCGGGCACGCGCGCCCCGACGGTCTTGATCACCATCAAAACTTCCCGAGCTTCCTCCACGGCTCCCCCCCACCGATAGATGCTGCGAACGCCGTCGATCAGATTGACGCACGCCACGAGACGAGCCTCGACCAAACCGCGCGCCAGCTGCGATGCGCAATCCGCGTCCGGGGCGGTGACCAGTACGATTCGAGCGGAATTCATGATCCAAATTCTACTGAGGGAGCCGCGTGACCTCTCGCGGATAAGCCCGTCATCGCTACAATCCCCAGCGTGACCACTCCAAGCGCTCCTCATCGACCTTCCTTCCTCGAACGCCTCGTCCTTTCGACCTTGGCGTTTGTCCCGAGTTTCATGATGCGGCCCTTTGCGGGCCGTTACATCGCGGGCGAGACGCTTGATGAGGAGCTCGACAAGCTGGCCGAACTCGGCGCCCAGGGATATTCCGGCATCCTCGACATCTTGGGCGAGAACGTCACCTCCGAAGGCGAAGCTCGACAGGTCATGGCCGCTTACTCCGCGGCCGCAAAAAAACTGAAAGAGCACGGGCTAAACGCCTACGTTTCGGTCAAACCCACCCATTTTGGTTTGACCGTTTCCACGGACCTAGCCTTCGAACTCTACGACGAACTCGCACAAACCTGCGCGGACTTGGACCTGTTCATGCGGGTCGAGATGGAAGATCATCCGACCACCGACGCGACGATCGAAATCTTCGAACGCCTTCGTAAGCGCCACGACAACGTCGGCTTGGTGCTTCAAGCGCGATTGTTTCGCACGCCCGACGACATCGACAAATTAGCGCCTGGCCCACTTCACATTCGAATGGTCAAGGGCATCTATCTCGAACCCTCCGAGATCGCCTATACCGGCGTGGATGAAATCCGCCGAGCCTTTATCGAATGCGCCGAAAGGTTGTTTGATCGAGGTGCCTTCGTTTCGCTGGCAACGCACGACGACGTGATGTCGGTTGAACTCGACCGCGTGTTAGCGGCCAAGCAAATTGGAACGGAACGCTACGAGTACCAAGTTCTGTTGGGCGTACGCGAACCGCTTTGGCAACTCTGGCGCGACGCCGGTCATCCCGTTCGCGTGTACGCGCCCTATGGACCAGAGTGGCGCGCTTACAGTTTGCGTCGACTCGGCAAGAACCCCGAATTGTTGCGCGCCATCATCAGCAACACCTTCAAGAAGTAGCGCTGCGAGCGGTCAGGCGACAATCGTTCGCGAGATGGCTGAGAACTTCGCAGACGTCACGCAACGTGACGCTCGAGCTTATTTGCCGACTTCCAAACGGCGCGCGAGGATCTCGCTCAACTCGCCCGTCGCATAGATCTTCCGCTGCGTCTCTCGATAGTCATAGGGCACTCGATGCCAAGTGACTTGATGATCTTCGAGCACTGCGTAACAAGCTCGATTGTCACCATCGCGTGGTTGTCCGGTGGACCCCACGTTGATGAAAAACTTTTCGCCAGCGGGAAGCGGCAACGTCAGAGTCTCGGCTCCGTTCATGCTGTGAAACCGAAGCTCCTCATCGTGCAGTCCCGGATGATGCGTATGTCCGGCCAGAGCGATTCCGTCGAAAGATGCGAACACCGCGCGCAGCTTTTCGGGATTGAGTAGTCCGTCTGTGTTGAGGACGTACTCCCGCACCGGGTTGCGAGGTGAGCCGTGCACGAACAGAAAACGACCTTCGCGACGCTTGACCGGAAGTTCTTTCAACCAATTCCAGCGCGCCTTCTTCTCAGCTGAACTCCACCAATGTGGCTGAAGACGTCGACGCGTGTAATCCACAGCTCCACGGGCATGGGAATTGAAATCGGCCGCGTCGTGAAACAGGGCTTCATCGTGATTCCCCATCAAACACCAACTCGCATGTCCGCGAACAAAGTCGACGCAGAACTCGGGCTCGGGCCCATAGCCAATCACATCCCCAAGACAGGCAATCTCCTCGACGCCGATCGACTGAATATGATCGAAAACCGCTTCGAGGGCTTCGCGGTTGGAGTGCAGGTCGCTGATAAGAGCTGTTTTCATGAAGGGTTCGTCCTAGCGACTTCAAAGCCTTCTAAGGCTGCCGTAAGGAGCTTTTGACGTACTTCGTCGAGGGAGCCCTCGATCGTCGCACCAGAGGCTTTCTTGTGTCCACCACCGCCGAACGCTCGAGCCAGCGCGTTGACGTCGTAATCCGTTTTACTCCGCGCAGATAACTTACAGCGCCCGTCATTCAATTCACGAACGAACAAAACGACTTCTACACACTCAACTGCACGCAAAACATCGTGCGCAGCGTCGCTGTCGGCATTTTCAGAGACGACTGGATCCACAAAGGGCAAGTCGAACATCACGAGCTTGCCATCCGCGTGATAAACCGCCGAGGCCAGCATGCCGGCCAACCACAGTGGCTGCCCCATCTGATTGCGCTGAAAGAGAGCATTGTACACGCGATCGGGTTGTACACCGCGCGTGACCAAGTCCCCCGCGATCGTCAACGTCTCGGCGTCCGCGTTGCTGTACTTGAACCAGCCCGTATCGCAGACCAGCGAAACGAACACCGCGTTAGCGCCGACCAAGTCCAACTCGACGCCCAATTGCTTCGCAATGCGATAGACCAAGAGCCCCGTCGCGGAAGCTTTCATGTCCACGTAGCACTCGTCCCACCAATCTTCGCCGAAGTGCATGTGATGGTCGATCACGACCTTCTTGGAAGAAGCCTTTTCGATGGCTACACCCAAATCACCACAGCGCGACAACTCGGAAATATCGAGCAGCACCGCGACTTCGTGCTCGGGCAATTCGCCACCGGCATAGACTCCGAAGCCCTGATCCTTCGTGAAGAAGTCGAAGTTCGGATCGGGCGGATCCGGATTCATGATCGTGACCTGCTTGCCAAGGGCTCGAAGAACCGTGGCAAGGGCCGCTTCACCGCCGATGCAATCCCCGTCAGGGCGCACGTGACCGGAAAGCAGGAAACTATTGTGCTCACGGAAGATCGCGAGTGTCCGCTCCGCTGTGTCCATTGTGGATTGCTGGTCGACCATGAGGTGTAAAATCAGTCTGCGACGAAACCCTCACCGATTCAATCAATAGGGCACATCGCGTGGCCTACAACATACACAAGACTGTGGGTCTAGTAGAGTGCTCTTGTCGCCGATCTCGCCGATCGGCCAGGAGAGGAGTGGGCTCTTGTCTAATCCTGCTCGTTAGGGGGTCGCTTCAAAAGCGAGAGCACCGCCACAGTAGACCGATTTCACCTGGGGCAGACTTCGAGTCAGCCATTCGAGGGCCTCTGCACGGGTGCTTTCAGGGTTCAGAAAGACGACAAAATCCGCTCGGCATCCCGGGCTCAGCTCCCCGAATTCACCAGCGACACCCAGAGCCTTTGCTCCGTGCAAAGTGGCCATAGCCCAGATTTCCTCGGGTGCCAGGCTTGGAGCAGATGCCGAGAGCAGTTTCATTTCTCGGCGCATATCGAGTGACTGGTTACTGGCAAGCGAATCTGTGCCGAGAGCTAAACTGACGCCGGCGGAGCGATACGTTTCGATCGGAAAGCTCACGCGCTCGAAAAAGGCGTGTGAGCCCGGGCAGTGAACGACGCTGACGCCCTTGGTCGCCAGCCGTTCGGCCTCGCCCTCCTCTGGATAGTTCCCGTGAACGAGTGAGAGCGTCGTGTCGAAGAGGCCAGCGCTCTCCATTAGATCGAAGCCTCGCGATCGAGGGGAGTGCTTGAGAAGCTCGCCAAAGGGACCGCTGCCGTCCTTCAACCAATCCACCTCAGCTCGCGTCTCCGACCAGTGCATTTGAACGGGAAGGTTTCGCGAACGTGCCGATTGTGCGATCGCTTTGAGTAACGGAGCGCTCACTGTATGCGGCGCGTGGGGTGACAAACCCTCCCTCTGACCGACGCGCTGCTCGAGTGGTTGATGGAGCTCAGCCAGAGCCGCTTCACGACGGTTCGCATCGCCTCCATCCAAGAACTCGCGAAAGGCGATGCGAGCGGGCGCCGGTTTCACAGACGGTAAGCCGTCGCCACCCGACGAATCGATATCCCCCACAAAGGTCGTTCCCGATTCGAGTAATTCTTGTGCGGCCAGTAGCGCCGCCTCGTCGGCGGCTCCTGGTTCAAGCTCACCCCGCAGTCCCATCACTTCGCGAATCCAAGGAAGCATCTCGCTGCCTACCGTCGTTCGCCCTTGCAGTGCTGAAAGCTCCAAATGCGCGTGAGCGCAAACCGTAGAAGGCGTGATCATCGCATCACCGAGATCCACCACCGGACAACCCGCGCGGCGAACGGCCGAGGACGATTCCAAAACCTTCGCGATACGTCCTTTAATGACCAAGAGGCCCCCACCTGCGACCCACTGTTCAGGTCGCGGCAAAAGCCTCTTGGCAGTAAAGATCGTTCCGCTCTCGAAACGCTCTCGATCGTTCACTCGGGACTAGTTGGGTTGCGCTTTGATGATCACGTTATCGACTCCAACGAAGCCCGGGATAGCACCCGCACGGTTGTTGAAGATGATTTGGTAACGAATCATCGTCGGCTGACGCTTGGAAGCTTCACCCGATCCCACGCCGAATTGACCTTCCCAGTAGGTATTCAGCTCAGCGGGGTGAAGCACCCACGGGGTTACTGAATCGGGTTGAATGGGCGAAAAGGCCCCACTCAGCTCCACATCACACAGGTCGGGAATATCCTTCACTGCACGTGCACCTTGGAAGCGAACGATGAACTGCGACCCCAGGGTTCCACCCATAGTATCTTCGGAGTCCTGAATCTTGCTTACGAACCCACCGCTCTTTGCCTTCAAAGAGAGTGAACCTTCGGCGGATTGGAAGTAGGGGTGAAGAGGGTCGCCCACAGAACCGAAGGCAGTCGTGCGGTAAGGTGCAGCGGTGGCGCTTCCGCCGCCCATACTCGTGGTCAAAAGATCCATTGTCCAACCAGCTTCGGTCGCGTCATCCTCCGCAAAAACGAGTGAGAAGAAATTGCCTTCCGGCCGCATCCAGCACGATTGAGCGCCTGAAATTTCAGAAGGGATATAGCGCTGTTCGATTCCTGTTTGCGGATTGATCGAAGGGAAATCCACGCCTGGAATCAAACGCTCCCATCCATTCGTATCCACGGACACACGGTCACTCGACAGACTCGGAGCATTGATATCGAACGGATCCACCACGCGTGCGGCATTGCTAAAGGTCGTTACCGAACCCATCGAAACAAGCCCTGCTTCGACTCGGACCGTTCCGTAGCTCCCTTCACCACCGGTGGATTGATTCAAACCTGTGGCAATTGGACCACCAGCGATGATGAGGCGATTTCCGACCGGGGGAAGAGTGAGGTTGAGCGTTTGAATCAAGATCGATCCACCCGAACCTGAGCCGCCCGGAGCAACTTGAGTTTGGACTCCAAGCACCATGCCAGCGATAGCCTCTCTGGGCTCGCCACCCTTACCGCCCGAGGCGTCGATTACACCGTTTAGAGTCACGCGGGAGCCTGCTTGAATTTGCAGAGCACCGCCGCCGCCGCCGCCGCCCGCACCACTGTTCGATACAAACGCGTTGAGAGTCGAGGTGCACGAGGCGAACGAACCAGTAGTGCTGGTCCCGAAAGCGTGGGAACCGGATCCACCGCCGCCACTGCCTCCCGTCAACAAACCCTTTTCTGGGGTCAGTGTGGGGGCTTCCGGATCAGAGGTTAGTGCTTCGCCACCTGCATTTAGCGGAGGAATCGTTGTATCCCCCCCTCCAATGTTGGGTTGGATCGAAACTGCGACTCCGATTCCGCCGCCAATCGAGCGACCTCCACCGCTCCCTGGTGCGCCGGTCGAGGGACTCAAGCAACCTAGCACACCACTAAAGGTCAGGCCTCCGGTCACCGTAGTATCGACACCGAAACCATCGGGAATTCCACACTCGAATGGGTCTGCGGATCCAGCCGGAACGCATTCCGAACTGTCCGGCCAGGCAGTACCACCCAATCCACCGGAGTTGAATAGAGGCGTGCCCGCAGGTTGACCAAAGACAACCGGGATTCCGCCGCCGTCGGCGCCATTAAGTTTGGTCAGATCCCCACCAACCGCCAGATTTACGCGACCGGGAGTACTCAAGGCTAAGAGGACTCCATCACCTGACGGCCTTAGTCCGCCATTGCCACCGGTCGAACCGCCGGGTCCGCCGATCGCGCCGACCCCTCCAAAATCGAACTGAGAGTCGTGGTCTTGGTCTGCGTCATGTCCAGCCAACTCAATGCGGCCAGCGATCAAAGCCTCACCCCTCACAAACAAACGGGGCGGATGCGGTCCTACAAAACGAAGCACTCCACTGGCCGCAATGTCGAGATTCGCGAACTCGAAAATACCGTCCGTCACCTGGAATGTGGTTGTGCCTGGATCGACCACGAGATTCATCGGAATCGTGCCCGACGGATCGTAATTGTCGATGAGCGTCGCGACGACATTCTGAGAATCGTTTATCAGGGGCAACAACACAGGGACTATTGGCTCGAAGTCGAGTGGGGCTCCCGCCGGTTGATTCTCCCCGCCGCCGGGGAACTTTGACTGCGTCGGAATTCCGAGCGCGTTGACCAAGTTTGACGGACCAAACAGTTGCGGATCAAAAAGCGGGGTCACCGTAATCGGATTGATGCCATCGCTGCCATCGTTGACCAGCGTCATGTCTTGTCCGATATCCATACCGTCCGAAGTCGTTGCAATACTCGGCCGCATACCGTCGGTGTAGAGCGTCAGAATCTCGCCCGATTTAATGATGAGGTCGCCAAGTCGGCCTGAACCTCCACCAATTCCGGGAGAGAGCTGCTCTCCTCCAGCGCCGTTGAAGAACGGTCCCCAAAAAGCACCAGAACGAATCGGGTCTTCCTGGTGACCGGCCTGTGCAGCCGTCGTCGCGAAGGTTTCGCCGCCCGTCATCGGAAGCTCGATCGAGTCGAACAATTCCTCTTCAGGGACGAATGAAATGTCGGACAAGTTCGCCAGAGAGTTTTCACCGAGATCCACGATCGTACTCGGCAGAGTGATCAGAACGCGACGGGGAAGGGCTTGCGCCGAAAGTGCCGAAGAAGGGAAGTCCGTATCGGGAACGAAAGAGACCGAAGTGGTCAATTGTGTTTGATCGATTCCCAAGGAAAATGCGCCGAACAATTCCACTCGGTCCGTGGGATCACTGAGATCACCATCGGGATCCACGAAGATGCGAATCGATGGAGAAGTTTGTGAGACCTTATCGACCAAGGTGGACGGATTCATCACGTCGTTGAACGTGAATTGAATGGTGGAAGAGCGATGAATGTCGGTGGCGTTATTCGCCAGAACAAGCGGTCCAACGGCGGGATTACCAGCGCCCGGATCCGTCGTGAGATTCCCCATGGAGTCAATGGGGTTTCCGTTCGAGTCTTTCTTAATCTCGTTGACGCGCACTTGAACAGTGGGCTGACCAGGCACCGGATCATTGATCCCGCCCCCCGCTGTCAAAGTACAGCTCATGCGAGTTCTCAACTCGCGCCCCGTCGTGCTTTCGATGTGCGGAACGTTTTTGTCGAGATTCAATCCCGGAAGAAGGATCGTGTAGGCCTCATTCGCCTTGAAACCAAACACCGGGCTACCCGAGGAGGTGAAGGTCAGCAGCGGACGGTAAATGATCCCGTTCGGATTGGATGGGTCGATATCAAAGGTGCCGGGCGGCACCAGCCCCATGCTGTCCTTGACTTGAATCGTGTTGCTACCGAGTGAGGACTTCTTCACCGGTTGTGAAAAGAGAATTCGGATCTCTTCGTTCACGAACACGTCGTTGACTGTGCAACCGACTTGAGTGGTTTGAAAGGTATTGCAGCCCAGTGAGCAGGCGACGATTTCCATCGTCCCGCCCGTACCCTCCGGAGAGCTGCCCCCCAACGAGTCTTTTGCCTTGCTGTTAGAGCAGGCTGCGAGGGTCAAACCGAGAAGGGTCAGCAGAGAAATTGATCGGAATCGCATCATCGAATCGTTGGCTTGCTTTGTAGCAGGTGCTGTGGTTCGGAGGAGGGAGAGATGTGAGCCCCAGAGGAGGAGATCACGGGGTCATGGACCACGAGAACGCGGTCCACAGGTGAGCGCGGACAGGGGGTTGTGACCGCATCGCCGTCTCTGAATCGAAAAACTCGACAGAGGACTCACGACAACTCCACGGAAGGACTTCCGTGTCGTCACTAGACCCAGCACTATAGGCGCTTGAAGACGACGCGCTACAGCAAATTGCGACCCATCAGCCACTGATCGCGCCTGAAGCTTGGAAAGCTGGCCTTTTCGGGGCCGAGAAGTGCTGACCTCAGCCCGAGCCCCTCCTAGCAAGTGGAAAGCCGCCCGGTATCCGTAGACCTGCGTTCCCCAGCGATCTGAGCCCAGTAAGCTGACCGATCACAGATCGATCGGGCTTGCCGCTCGCCCTATTTCCGGACCAATCCCCCGCCTAGGCCCCTCTCTCTACCCCTCAGATGACTACGAACAGAGTCCCCACCCACCACCAGAACTGTGCGATGTCGATCGCCCAGTCTTCTCGAATCCGCACACTGAGAGCCCTCGGAGCCTGCTTGCCCCTGGCCTTCGCCACCTTCGGAGCCTTGGGATGTGGGCAGGCGGAAATCGCCGAAAAATCGACGCCCAGCGTCGAATCCTCCGGAATTTTGGCGGAGCAAGCGATCGGCGATATGGTCGCGGCCCTCACGCCCCCCGAAGAATCGGTCGTCAGCTCCGTCAAAGACGACTGGTTACGCCGGCGCCGGCAAATCATGGCTCGCATGAAACGTGGCGACGAGGAAATGGGCAGCCTTTTGATCCAAGCCTTTCGAACGGGGAAGGACTACATCATTCCCGTTCGCTCAGGCCTGATCGAAGCAGCGGCTTACTCGAACCCCAAAGCCGCCGCGCCTATTCTCGTCGAATTGATCCAAAACTACGGCGAAGACATCGGTCTTCGAACGGATGCTTGTCGTTTTCTCGGAGAGGCCGCTCCCGAGCAAGCGATCGAGGTTTTAGGTGGCATCCTATTCAGCACCGAGCGCTCGAGCACCATGCCGAACGAAGAGGCCATGCTCGACGGCTGGCTCGACGGACATCGAAAGCTCGGAACATCGCCCGGCATTCAATTGGCGAACATCGCGACGGACATTCAACGCGATCACTCCACTCGTCACCTCGCGATTCGCGCCTTAGGCGATTACCCATCAAAGATCTCGTTTAGCGCTCTCGACGAAGTCATCCATGAGTCATCGGGCAATTCGTATATGCGAATACTCGCTGCCCAATCCATGGTGACGATCGGAGAACCCGAGCAATACTGCCCAATCTTCGCGCTGGTTTATGAGCGCGAGTCGGACATCAACTTCCAAGTATTCTTGGCCAACATGATCGAGACGCACTGCCAGTGATTACCGACAGCCACGCCCATGTCTTTTGGAACAGCTTCGACGACGATCGCGCGGATGTACTTGCGAGAGCGCGCGAGGTCGGCGTCGATCGAATGCTGATCGTCGGAACCGATTTAGAAAGTTCGCGTGCAGCCTTTGAGCTCTGCCGCGATCACGAAGGGCTCTACCCGACCGCGGGCATTCACCCGCACGATGCAGGTGATGCAGACGACGCGACGCGTTCTGCAATCGAGGCGATGTGTCGACGCGAAGAATGCGTTGCTGTTGGCGAGACGGGCTTTGATTTTTTCAAAGAGTATTCGCCGCGCGAAGCCCAAGCACCCAACTTCGATTGGCATCTGAAGCTGGCGGGCGAACTAGGCAAACCCATCATCGTGCACTGCCGAGACGCCCACGAAGAAACGGTTGCGATGCTCTCGAAGCATCCCACAGTCCAAGGCGTCATGCATTGTTACACGATGGGTACCGAAGAACTTCCGAGTTACCTCGACTTGGGTTACTACATTTCCTTTTCGGGAGTCGTGACCTACCCCAAAAACGACGCCAATCGAGAAGCCGCGAAAGCGGTGCCCGACGATCGTCTACTCGTCGAAACCGACTGTCCGTTCTTATCGCCACAAGGCCATCGCGGAAAACGCAATGAACCCGCGCTCGTCAAAGTCACGCTCGAGTTTCTAGCTGAGCTACGCGGAACCTCGCTCGATGAATTGGCTCGTATAACTAGCGACAACGCCACGCGATTGTTTGGGTTGAAATAGCACACACGCGCATTTGTCGTTAAATGAAAACGAGCCCCGCGGAAAACCGCGAGGCTCGTTTGTTTTTAGCTAAGCGCTAAGCTTACTGGAGCACAGTCCAGGTACCGACGTTAGCGGCAACGTTGTTGACGCCGAGGGCGCCAGCCATGCTGAAAGCGGCATCGCTGAAGGCGTCCGAGAACAGAGGGCCAACGGCAGCGCTGTAAGCGCCGTCGCGGTTCAAGTTCTGAAGCAAGTCACCTTCTTGGTTGATAAAGAAGGTCCGGTTACCAGACTGATTCACCGTGGTCGGCCATGCGTAAGCACACCAGAAGATCTCACAGTTGTCCGGGTTCGGGATCAACGCGCCAGCGCCAGAGCCACCACCGGCGGCTTCAGCAATACCGGGAACGACACCAGCGGCGGTCGGACCAGGAAGGAAGACGGCGAAGTTGTAGCCTGAACGGGTGACGATGCTTGCAGCAATGTTGCCGAAGGCAGATGACATCACAGCCGGGCTCAGAACGTCGCCGTTGGCAACGCTACCGAGAGCCTGAGTGATTACACCAAGCGTGTTGACGCTAACGCGCATCGGGTCAGCACCAGAAAGCTCACCGAAGTAAGCGTACTCACCACCACCGTCGGCGTCGCTGTCGATCGCTGAAGATGACTGGAGTTGAGCCTGCGCCGATGAAAGCGAGCGAAGCGTTGAAATTGCGGCAGATTCGTTAGCCGAGAGGCGTGCAGCCATCAGCTTCGGAATAGCGACCGATGCAATGATTGCAATAATGGCCACCACGATCATGAGTTCGATCAGGGTGAAACCAGCGTTTTTGCGGTTGAGTTTCATAGTCTCTTAGTTGTCTTGGGGTTGCTCGAGCCGACTGGCCCTATGTGTTCGTTGGTCCGCCACTCTTCGGCGGTTCCACCCTGGTTTCCGAATAAAAACAAAGTGCTTTTGCTCTGAAACCTCTCAGTCCGGTTCGCTCGAGCGAGCTCGCCATCCAACCATTGTGCATTCGAAATTCGAGTGCTTCCCTCAGTGGCACCGCATGTATCGGTCACGTATCCGAGCCATCTTGAGAGAGCTATGAACTCTTCTGTGTTTAACTTTGTTGCTCACTGCAATCACAAAGGGCAGTGGGAAAATAATTCGCGGGCACCCTCCACCTTTGGAGAGCACCCGCGATTAGAAACAACCAATGTCGACACGAGCTTGCGTCGCGCGACAGTGTGGTATTAGCGTATTAGGCCAGTTTTCCGACGATATCCAAGATCGGAAGGAAGACCGCTAGGACGACTACGCCGACCATGATGCCCATGAAACTGATCAGTAGCGGTTCGATCAAACTGGTGAGCGACTTGATCTGCGCTTTGACTTGCGCGTCGTAAAACTCCGCGATCTTCTCGAGTAGAGCTTCCAAGGCACCCGAGCGTTCGCCAATTCCAATCATGCGCGTAACCATGGTAGGAAAGACGGTGCTTTCCGAAAGCGGTTCGGAGAGCATGTCCCCGTTGCGCACGCTGATCTGTGCCTTGTCCACCACATTCGAGATCACCTTGTTGCCCGCCGTCGCAGAGACTATTTCCAAAGTGCCTAAGATCGGAACACCCGAGCGCACCAAAGTCGCGAAGGTGCGGGAGAAGCGAGCCAAGGCCACTTTACGAAGCAGCGGACCAAAGATCGGCAGTTTCAGTTTCAAATGATCGAAGACCAGCTCACCGTGGCTCGTCTTTTTATAAAGCGACAAGCCAAACACCGTTCCAAACATCGCGCCGAAGGCGATCATCCAGTTGCCCTTCAACCAATCGGAAGCGCCCAGCACGAACTCCGTCAATGCGGGTAGCTCTGCATCCAACGACTCAAAGACCTGACGGAACGTGGGCACGACACCAAGCAACAGGAAGGTCGTAATACCCAGAACCAGAACCAACGACACGACCGGGTAGGTCATCGCTGATTTGATTTCACGTTGCAGCGACTCGGCAGATTCTTGGTAATCCGCCAGGCGCTCAAGGATCACATCCATCTGACCGGAAACCTCGCCGGCCGCCACCATGCTCACGTAGAGTTCGGTGAAGACTTTCGGCATTTGCCCCATGGCCGCCGACAAGTCGGATCCCCCACGAAGGCTGTTGGCGAGGTTGTTGCAAACCATTCCAAAGGCCGGGGTGTCTGCTTGGTCACCCAAAACCTCAAGCGCTTCGAGTAGCGAAATACCCGCAGCGATCATGGTGGCCAACTGGCGCGTGAAGAGCACCAATTCGGTTCGTGTGGCTGCAGGCTTGGGCTTGAACAACGTTATGTTGAAGTTGAAACCGCCACTGGCCTTTTCTTTTCCATTGCCACCACTGGCTTTTTTATCGCCCTTGGCCTTCTTACCTTTTTTGCCTTCTTCGACGCGAATGACAACTAGGTCTTGCTTACGGAGTTCGGAGACTACTTCTCCTTTTCCGGCTGCTTGAATCGTGCCTTCAATCGTCTTGCCGCTGGCGTCTTTGGCTGCGTATCTAAAAGTTGCCACTCTAGTTCCTCAATCGATGCGGGGGATAAATAACAGGTTTGGATATAAACAAGGGCGAGCGGCTATTTGCCATCCGCCATCGTGACTCGTAGGGCTTCCTCGAGAGAAGTCCGTCCTTTGATCGCGTTCAAAATGCCGACACGGCGAAGGGTCAACATTCCATCTTCGATGGCTTGCTCTTTCATGTCAGAGGCCGAAGCCCCCTGCACGATCATTCTTTTCAACGTCGATGTGACGAAGAGTGTTTCGAGCAGCGCAAACCGCCCTCGGTAGCCGCTCTTGCAACGCGGGCAACCATTGGGATTGGGGCCGAACAATTCCAACCCTTCGAGTTCGCTTTGGAGGAAGCCGACTTTCATCAACTCTTCCTCCGGCACGCTGACTGGCTGCCTGCAATGCGGACATAGGTTTCGCACGAGACGCTGTGCGGCGACGCAGAGCAGAGAGCTCGAAACCATAAACGGATCAATGCCCATGTCGACCAATCGCGTAACCGCTTGGGTCGCGTCGTTGGTGTGCAAAGTCGAGAGCACGAGGTGTCCGGTAAGCGCAGCTTTGACGCCGATTTCAGCCGTCTCTTTGTCTCGAATCTCCCCCACCAAAACAACGTCCGGGTCCTGGCGAAGAATGGATCGCAAAGCACCCGCGAAGGTCAAACCACGCTTCGGATTGACCGGCACCTGATTGACGCCATCCATCCGATACTCAACCGGATCTTCAACGGTGACGACATTGATGTCGGGCTTCGCGACATCTTTTACGGCCGCGTACAGAGTCGTCGACTTACCGGAACCGGTCGGCCCCGTGACGAGCACCATTCCGTACGGCGCAGCGATGGCAGTCTGCATATCCTCGAGACACTTTGGCTCGTAACCAAGTGCGTCAAGACGCATGGCCACGCCCGACTGATCGAGAATTCGCATCACCGCTTTCTCACCGCCGACTACCGGCAAAGTGGAAAGTCGGAAGTCGATCTGACGACCTTCGTACTTGATTTGAAACTTGCCGTCCTGCGGTACTTGGCGTTCGGCGATGTCGAGGTTCGACATCACCTTGAGACGCGAAGTCAAAGCGGCCAACATGCCCTTGGGCGGAGTCAGTACCTGAAACAGCTTGCCATCCACGCGGAATCGAACGCGCAGGTGATCATCACCTGGCTCGATGTGAATATCACTGGCCTTCTCCTTCAACGCGCGCATCAAGATCAGGTTGACGAGCTTGACAGCCGGTACCCCATCGCCGCCTCCCGACAGCGCCAGGTCTTCGCTCTCATCCTCCTCGTGGATCTCGATATCTGTCGTCGAGACTTCCTCCAGAAGATCGTCGACCTCACTGCGACCGTCGTCATAGGCCGTTTCAAGCGCTTGACGAATCGCGGCGGGGTGCGAAATCACAGGACGTACTCGACAACCGGATAGGATGTTCAAGTCGTCGAGCAACAACACGTCGAAGGGGTCCGAAACGGCCACCGTCAGAATCTCGCCGTTGCGGGCAATGGGCAGAACGCAGTGCTCGCGGCAGGTCTCTTGCGGAATCGCTTCCAACGCAGTCGCATCGGGACGAACGCGCATCAACTCGACCGGCGGGAGTCCTGCACCCATCCCGAGTGCACCAAGCAGCTTCGCCTCCGAAACCAATTCCTGCTCAATCAACGCGCTCAACACCGGAACACCGGTATTGACGACTGAGTTCCAGTCATCGCTGGAGACCAATCCTGAATCGACGATCAAGCGTCGAATTTTTCCCGAGATCTTGACCATTACGCGGCGTTCAAAAGATTGCGGAGTTCGGAGGGATCACTCAGGGCGCGTTCGGCCACTTCAATTCGAATACGACCGGTCTTGATCAGCTCAGCCAAACTCGTGGTCATGGTCTTCATACCCAGGCGTCCGCCGGTTTGAATTTGAGAGTAAAGCTGGTGAGCTTTGCCTTCGCGAATCAGTGCGCGCACAGCAGCCGTTGCGATCATGACTTCACTTGCAAGCGCTCGGCCTCGCCCTTGAGCGAGCGGCAGGAGTTGCTGACAAAAGATGCCTTCGAGGGTGAAAGAAAGCTGCGTACGAACTTGCTGCTGTTGATGCGCGGGAAACACGTCAACCAGACGGTTGATCGTCTGAACCGCATCGGAAGTGTGCAATGTCGCGAAGGTCAAGTGACCGGTTTCCGCCAGGGTAAGCGCCGCTTCAATCGTCTCCAGATCTCGCAACTCACCAACGAGTACGATATCGGGGTCTTGACGCAGAATGCTTCGCAGAGCAACGCCGAAGTTCTTGGAATCGGCTCCGATTTCGCGTTGTGTCACCAAGCAACCTTGGCTTTCGTGAGCGAATTCGACCGGGTCCTCGATCGTGACGATGTGCCCTTGGTGCGTGCGATTGACGTAGTCAATCATCGCAGCAAGCGTTGTGGACTTACCCGATCCAGTGGCACCGGTAACTAGGACTAATCCGGAGCGCAGGTTGCAAAGTCGCTCGCAAATTTCAACGGGCAATCCGAGATCCTCGAACCCCGCGATACTGTGCGGAACGAGTCGTAGCACTGCGGCTACCGCACCTTGCTGATGAAAAACGTTGGCACGGAAGCGCCCCTGCCCATCCAATCCAAACGAACAATCCAATTCAAGGTCACGATCTAACTTCGCAATCTGATCGGAGGTAAGAACGCTGGTTGAGAGACGACGCGTATCATCCGGCGTAAGCGGCGGATGTTCGACGGGTACTAAAACTCCATCGATACGAATTCGAGGAGGAGAACAGGCTGAAATATGTAGGTCTGAACCTCCCTTGCGCACAAGTAGCGCAAGTAGGTCTTCCATGGTGATCATGGGGGCTCCCGGGCTTTATGGGTGAAGAGACTCACCCCATCGGCTGGGAGCACTGCCAATCTGGAGCATGGCCCCAAAAGCTGCTCAACCAGTTGCCCGACGAAGCAAAACAGCCACCCGGAAAATCATTCCAGATGGCTGTCTTTTGGAAGGCCGAGTTCAGTCACAGCTCATTGCGAGGTCTATTTCTTATCAACGCCTATTCCTCATGCTTACGCCCTTCCGTCTTCAAAATCTTCTGCTGTTCAGCCGCAGGCATAGGCGCATATCGAATAAGTTTCATGGTGTAGAAGCCTTCACCGGACGTTTGAGATTTCAAATCACGGTGATAGGTCTGCACCATCGCCAAAGGCACTTGAGCCGTGATGACCGTCACGTGTCCGCCAGCTTCGACCGACTGATCGGTTACGTGACCACGCCGATGACTTGTCAGGTCGGAAAAAATGGTTCCCGCGTCGCCGGTGGGAACGTGAATTTCCATTTCCATCAACGGCTCCATTAGCACCGGGCGAGCCTTCATGAAGGCTTCGATGAATGCTCCGGCGCCCGCTCGTTTGAAGCTTGCTTCGTCTGAGTCCACCGCGTGGAACTTCCCGTCAAAGACTTCGGCTTCCACGTCGACCACGCGACTGTGCGTCAAAACGCCTTTTCCGCAGAGTTCCAAAATCCCCTTCTCCACCGCGGGAATCAAGTTGCGAGGAATAGCTCCACCCACAACTTTGTCCACAAACACGACGCCAGAACCTGAGGCGCCCGGTTTGATGCGCAGAGAACATTCGCCGAACTGTCCGCGACCACCACTTTGCTTTTTGTGGCGATAGTGAGCTTCGGCCTTGCCGACGATGGTTTCTTGAAACGGGATCTTCGGCAAACTGGTCTCGATTTCGACGCCGAATCTGCGTTTCAATCGCGCCTCGATAATTTGAAGATGCAAGTCACTCATTCCGTGCATCACTAACTCGTGCGTCTCCGCAACATGCTCGACCAAGAAGGTGGGATCTTCAGCTTCAAGCTTGTGCAGCGCTGCACCAATCTTCTGTTCATCGGCACGCGTCTTCGGAACAGCCGCCAGAGCAACCATAGGGTCGGACAGGACCGGTTCTTCTAAATCACAACCCGGCTGGCCCGCCAAAACCACCACATCCCCGAAGCCCAAATGCTCGACCTTTGAAAAGGCAACGATCTCGCCTGGGCCCGCGGATTCGATTGGATCTCGGCGCTTGCCGCCTACCAAGTGAAACAAGCCACCTAGCTTTTCCGGCTTGCCGTCCTCACCCGACCAAACTTGGTCCGTGGCATTTATTTGGCCGCGGAGTACGCGCATCGTCGAGAGTTTCCCCACGTGAGCGTCGGATCGCACTGCAACCACGACCCCCATAAAGTCTCCGTCGGGATCGGGACTAATTGTTTCCCCTTCCGCCTGAAAATGACTCGCGTTATTGGGGCAGGGTGCGAAGCGCGTCAGAAAGCTCGTGAACTCCAGAAGCGCGGCTCCAGAGGCGGGATTGCAAACCAAGATCGGAACCACGCTACCGGTGGCAATCGCATGCGGCAGATGGATTTCGAGCTGTTCTTCGGTGAGCCGCTGACCTTCTAGGTACGACGCGAGCAGCGGCTCATCTTGACAGGTATCCATCACGGCATCCATCAAGGTTTGTCGCCACACAGACGTCTCGGGATCCTTCAGAAATACGCGCTCCGACCCCGTGAACCCAGGGCCACTTGCATTGGGAACCTGAATCGGAACGCACATCTCTCCGATCTTTGCGCGCAGCTCTTCAACAATCGTGTCGAAGTCGGCGAGCTCACCGTCCAAGTGCGTAATCACAAGCGCTCGACCGCAACCGAGGTCCGCGGCAGTCTCCATTTTCTTGGTTAGGTTGAAGGTCACACCGCTCGTGCAACTCACAACTCCAACAACCAAGTCCGATGCAAAAATTGCCGATTGCGTCTCGCCCACAAAATCGGGGTAGCCAGGCGTATCGAACAGATTCCAACTGTGATCTTCCCATTCAGCGTGAACGACCTTCGAGAGCAGCGTGTGATGCTTCTCCTGCTCCTCAGGCTCCGTGTCACAAATGCTCGTCTTATCGGCGACCGAACCTTTTCGATCCGAGGCGCCCATCTCAAATGCGAGCGCGTCTACCAGTGTGGTCTTCCCCGAAAAGGGGTGACCTACAAAAGCGATGTTGCGGAGAACGGAAGTGTCCATCTTGCTCCAGTCCGCGCGAAGATACGCGGTTTGTGGCGCGAAACAAAGGCTCCCCGCCGGTCATCGTGGGGTTTCGAGTTAGAGCTTTATCCTAACGCATCTCTGCAAAAAGGTTGTGGGTCGCACCCTCACTACTTCTCTGTCAACTCGCGACCCACCCTCACAGCTAGCTATGCGTGACTTGCGATCCATTCTACGTACATGTTGATTCGCGAAGAGGGTCTTACCCGTAGGCGTCGTTAAACGAGAATTGCCCGTCGACTCAGGCAGAGTCCACGGGCAATGATGCTAAACGTTTGCGTTTAACGAAAACGACGCAGGGCCGAAGCCCATCCGTTCGAAAGACGACTACCGCGGCGGGTGAACGACGATTTCGACGCGACGGTTCCGCGACTTGCTCCCGCCATTGTTCGGAGCAATCGGCTTGTACTCACCGTGTCCAGCCACAACGCATTGCGAGTCCGGGATCACACAATCTTCAACGAGGAAGTGCAGCACCGAAAGAGCGCGTGCTACCGACAGCCCGCGATTGGAATCGAACTTGGCTTTGCTGATCGGATCGGAATCCGTATGTCCTTCGATCCAGTAGGTGTGCCCTTCGTATTCATTGGCAAGGGTTCTCGCGACGGCTTGCAGGGCGGCGCGACCTTGGGTGGTGAGAACGGCTTTGCCCGAGCCGAAGGTGACCTCAGCGGGCACGTTGATCACCAAGTTTCCCTGGCGACGGCTGGTTTCGATGCCCAGATCATTGAGATCAGAAAAGTCATCGATGGGCGCTTGCGGCAGCGGCGTAACGACGTCGTCGGTTCGCATGCTGGCCTCGGCCAAAGCGACTTCGAGTGCAGAGACTTCGCTCTCTGCCAAGCGCAATTCTTTCTTAAGACCGGCGCGCTCTTCACGCAGCGTCACGATCTCGTTCTCTTTGTCCTTGAGAAGCTGGGGTGAAATGCAACCGCCAGCCAGCAGAGCCAGGACTAGGCCCGAGCCCAAAAGCCTAAAAGAAGGTCGGCGAGACACGGTTTGGATGTGATTCATGGCGATATTCGGGGTCGTTCCCACTCAAAAACGGCTAGGTGTATTCCTGGGTGCAATGCGGTTCGAGCGCAGCTGCTCAAGCCTGATGAAAAGATGATACGGCGACGGCCACCGCTCCTCAAAAGCTCCGTGCGCTCGTTCCGGAAATCGGACGAAAAGCTCTAGGGAAGTTGCGGAAGTAGCGAGAGCACATCCTCCCAAGCCAAGAGCGCGATTCCAATGCCCATCCCAAGATAGGGACCGAAGGGGATGTAACGTCCAGCTATTCGCGCCACTTGCAACGTGCGACCAATTCCACGTTTGTTGCCGCGGGAGCGAGCTCGGTCCCATGAGATGTAGAAGAAGCGCCCCATCGCGAGCAATCCGACGACCGAGGCCAGGACCGATCCGATCATCATCGCGGCCAACGCGCCCCCCGGCCCCACGAAAGCGCCCCCCGCCGCCAGGAGCTTCACGTCACCGAATCCCATCGCATCTCGCTTGTAAAGGCGGCTTCCCAACCAACCGATGGCGATCAACACGCCGCCTCCGACCGCCATTCCCGCCAGCGAGCCCATCAAGGCCCCCAGCCTGTCGACATGGCCCTCTGCCAAGCTCTCTGGAGCACTGAACCATTGAGCCACGAAAGTCGCGTCGTGGAGCGCGGGCAGCGCGAAACTAGCGATCGGCGCCAAAATCATACCGCCAATCGAGATTTCATCCGGGATTTCAAAGCAGTCGAAGTCGACGAAAGTTGCGACCAACAGGCCGGAGATCACCGCAAATTGAATCAACAACAATCCGGGACTGGCCAAGCCCGTCAACGCGACAACTAAAAGCCACAAGCCTGCGTTCAAAAGCTCGACTAAGGGGTAGCGAAATGGGATGCGCCAACCGCAGCCGCGGCATTTCCCGAGTTGAACCAGCCAGGAGAAAACCGGGACGTTTTCGGACCAACTGAGTGTCTTCCGACACGAAGGGCAGCGCGAGCGTCGCGGTTTGGAAACCGTCTCACTCTCAAGAGGCAAGCGATGAATCGCCACGTTTAAGAACGAGCCCACCAAAAGCCCCACAACTCCGATCGTGATCGTGAAGAGCAGTTCCAATTCGGGCTGAATCAACGGATCGCCTCCGGTTCATCCCAAGCAAATTCAACCGCGTCCAAAACCGGCGGATTCCAGAGATCGGACGGCTGCCCCTTGCTCGCTGTCAAATCGATACGCAAGCGAATCGCCTCGCAGTCTTCCAAAAGAACCGGGCTGTCCACTGGGCCTACGACTTCCACCGTGTTCGGCAAATCGCGCTCCCCGAAATAACGAATCTCGATCGACCCTCCACGTTCATCTCCGATAACACGTGCAGGTCTCCAACGCCGAACCCCAGAAGAAGGGCGAAAAGGCGTCGACATCACTGTCCAGGTTTGAGTCTGCGAAAGCGGGTTGAACTTGGGTGTATCCATGGTGAGCGGTGCGTTGCGTGGAGCACCTGTTTTTCTCGATGACAGGGAATGCCCCAACATCCAAAACTGGCGAGGTCGGGTTCGAATTTCGCCAATGACACGAATCCATCCGCCCGATACCAGGAGCAAAGGTCCATCCAACCACAACTCTCCGCGCACCGAAATTTCGCCACCCGCGACGATCACTGTCCACGGAAGATCAAGTTCCTCGGCGCGATCGAGCCAACGCGATAGGGATTCCCCCTTTTCGAACGACATTTCCGGAACATCCCAATGGGTCTGCACATCCGCGAATCGATGCCATTCCGAATAATGGAGCATTCCCGTTTGTTCCGCTTCGCTTTGCTTGCCCTCGACATCGCGTCGCAAGGAGCCGTCGATTCGCACGCGTCCCTGGCTTCGAAGCACGACCAATCCCTCTGCCTTCAGGTCGACCCGTTCACCTTTTTCCACCAGCAACTCGCTCGCTTGAATGTCTTTGCGAATCTCGTCACCGGCCAAAGTCACGGAGCCCGCGCTGCCATCACCCGCCGCCGCGGGAAAACGAATCGTGACAACGCCCTCAGACCAAAAGGCTGTACCCACCGCTTCATCGATCAATTCTGGCGAGCGGCGACTCTCATCCAAAAAGCTCATCAATTGAGATCCAACCCGTGGACCGATTTGTGCTTCCGCGACCATTAGGAAACCAGCGCGGGCTTCAC
>JBLINP010000020.1:0-29203 GCA_047639415.1 Planctomycetota bacterium
ACGGTTGGATTGTGGATGGAACGCTTGGCGCTGCTGGTCACGCCAGCGCGTGCCTCGAAACCTTCGAAAAGGCACAGGTCTTGGGCATCGATCAAGATCCCGAGATTCTTGAGATTGCGCGCGAGAGGCTAACGGCCTTTGGCGATCGCTCGCGCACCGTTCGCGGTCGCATCTCCGAGCTCGACACGATTCTAGAGTCGGCGAAGATCGGTCAACCGAACGGGATGTTATTCGACCTTGGAGTTTCATCATTGCAACTCGATCGCGCCGAACGCGGCTTCTCCTTTGCAGCCGACGGTCCGCTGGATATGCGCATGGATCCCGAGCGCGACCGCACCGCCGCGGACATCATCAATCACTGGGACGAAGCGGATCTCGCCGACCTGTTCTATTACGAGGGCGACGAATCGCGTTCTCGCTCGATCGCCAAAGCCATCGTGCAGTCGCGACGTCGCGCGCCCTTTAAGCGCACATCGGCGCTCGCGGAATTGATTGCTAGCCAATCGAGCGGCGGCGGAAAAACGCATCCAGCTACGCGCTGTTTTCAAGCACTTCGTCGTGCGGTCAACGAAGAGGGCGAAGAGTTGCTCAGCGGACTCGATGCGGCCGCTAAGTGGTTGGCCGAGGGTGCCAGCTTGGTCGTGATTTCATTTCACTCGGGCGAAGATCGCGCCGTGAAAAAATACTTCGCCGATGGCGCGCGCGCGGGCGACTGGCGACTTCTGACAAAAAAACCACTCAGCGCGGATCGCGAAGAGTGCCGACGCAATCGGCGTTCTCGTTCTGCACGCGTGCGCGCGGCGGTTCGCACTCGAGCGGGGGGAGCTTCATGAAGCGCGGCGCTCTCTCGGCGTTACTGGTCACCGTCAGCCTAGGGCTCGGCATGGTCACGCTCATCATGTGTGCCAACAATTGTGCAGAAGCCGCTCGATTGGACGCCTTGCATCGCAACTGCCAGGATTTGATCATTCGCAACGCGCACTCGCGCGCCAAGATTTCGGGCCATCGTCCCGGTTCACTTGAAGACGTCGTGATTGAGGTCAACGAGTAATGCGCACTCCTGATCTATCATCTGCTTCCGGATTGAGGCCCGTGAGCGCCATGGTGGTGATTGCCTTCGTCGTGTTCACCGTAATCATTCGAGTGAGCTACCTCGCGTTGACGCAAAATTTAGGCATCCGCGAACTGACCGTGCTCAACGATCAAGGCATGGTGCCGGCCTACGGGATCGAAGATCGTCGCGGCACAACGCTAGCGGTTTTCCTCGAGCGCCTCGACGTCGTCATGTCGCCCCAAAGCATGTGGCAAGCTCACACTCCCGATCACATGGCGAATGTGTTGTCGGAAGCTTTGGGTCCCGAGTTCAATCGCGAAGAGTTGCTGGCCAGTATGTTGCCGGACGCTGAAGGCGGAGTGATCACAGTCGACCGTTGGGAGTTCGATGCAACGACGGCGACTCGCGTCGACGAATGGATTCGAGGCGTCGGCAAGTTCGAGCGCGAAGAGCCTGGTTTGCTGCCCGGGATCGGTTTTGAAACTTCGCTTGAAGGCAGGCTCACGCTGGTTTGGAAGCCGGTTGAATTGCTCAGTCGCGAAACGCGCGCGACGTTCGGACAGACAACCAGTCCGTTCCGCTGGACGCGGTCGATCGCCGACTCGCTCAGCGCGGCAATTTTTGGTGACTTTCCGGAATCGATCACGGATCAGGATGTTCGCAAGCGTCGCCGCGAAATTTGGGATGGCTTGATGCCGTCGGAATTTTGTCGCGCAGCCAAATCGATTTCGGCCGAGCGAGCCTTTGGACTTGCCAAACTGCTGCGCGATGAAGGCGTCGAATCAATTCAGATGAGCCAGGTTGCGACTCGCGAACGTGAATACCCGGCCGGGGAATTTCCGGTGATGGGGCGTTGGGGTTATACCGAGGATGGTCAGCAGGAACCCAAGGCCTACAGCGGTCTCGAGCGATTCTGCGACGATCTATTGGTAAGGCCAGAATGGTCCTTCATCGATACTGCACCGGGAACCTATAGCTACCGCCGCGAGCGTCCGGCGCGATTGAAGCACCGCCCGTATTACGTTGGACGTGAAGAGCAAAAAGCTCCTCCCGTCGTCCGAGTGACGATCGATGTGGCCTTGCAACGCATGTTGCGCGAACGACTGCAACGCGTGATGGTGGAGAACGAACCCGCCGTAGCGATGGCGATCGCCGTCGATCTGGAGAGCGGCAACGTGCTCGCTGTCGATGGCTTTCACGCCTACGGAATGGCGGCCTTTGCACCCGTCAAGCATCAGTTCATGCCGGGGTCGACTTTCAAGTTGATCACCATGGCCAGCGCTCTCGAGGCGAACGTAGTAACGCCCTCCGATATGTTCGAAGTCGGCAACGGCGAATGGCCTTTGATCATCGACGGCAAGCGCCGAATGATTCACGAAGCGGAGGGCAGTCGCCACGGCCGAATTTCAGCAAAGGAGTGCTTGGCCTACTCGGTGAATGCGGGGCTCGTGCAAATCGGCTTAAAAATTCCCGCTCAAGTATTCCACGAGCGCCTGGTTAGTCTCGGTTACGGTCGCTACGCCAATGCTGGACTCGGAGGCGAAGAACCCGGTCTGATTCCGTCGCTACCCTGGACGCCGCGGTTCGCTCACGCCTCGGTTTCATTCGGCTACGAGATCTCGACCACCATGTGGCAGCACATGCAGGGGCTCACAACAATCCTGAGGGGCGGCGAATATCGGGAATTACGGATTGCCGATTCCGTTGCCTACGACGGACAGCGCTTTGACTTAGAACAAACGGGTACAAAGCGCGTGTTTGAACCCGGGACTTGCCTTGACGTGCGCGGCATGATGGAACTCGGCGCGAGGGAGGGGACCGGTAAGAGTCTCTTTCGCGACGACATCGTGATGGGCACCAAGACTGGAACAGCAGAACGCGTATCAACAGAAGTCTGTCTGCATGTTTATGGACGTGCGGCTCGGGCCCTTCGCGATCGTGGCGAAAGCGTTCCGAACAAGCTCTATCGCGAGAAGCGCTCCGTTCGAGATCCACAGATTCACGAAACCTGTCACACCTCATCGATCATCGCCGTCGGACGCATTCCCGGCCAAGATCGCGAAGTCGCCGTGCTGGTCGTCGTCGATGAACCTTTGGTCGGAGGGCACTTCGGCTCGAAGGTGGCGGGTCCGCCCGCAATGGACATCCTGACCGAAGCGTTGGGCATGACGCGCAATGGCGAGATCTGGACAGAGGATCTGATTCCGGGCTTCGCGCTATCGAGCGAATATCCTGGACCCCGTATGGAAGACGAGTTGCGCGAGCAACCGTGGAACGCGGGAGCTACTTGGTGAAGTATTTGACCGAGTATGCCGAGCGTTTCGGCGGTGAGATTCAGCTCGCCGGTTGCGCGAATCCAGAGTTACGTGGCGTCGAACTCGACAGCCGCCGGATTCAAGCCCAAGGGCTCTTCGCGGCGCTTTCGGGCGGAACCGAGAGCGGAGTAAAGTTCGTACGCGACGCCGTCAGTCGCGGTGCTTGCGCGGTACTCACGACTCCCGACGAAGCGCGGACGCTCAAGGCTCTTTCCGAGTTCAACCTGCCCCTTTGGATTCATTCTTCCGCTCGCGAAGTCGTCGGCTTTACCGCCGCCGCCCTTCACGGCGAAGCGACCAAAGCTCTCCAAGTTGTCGGTGTGACGGGCACCAATGGAAAAACATCCGTGGCGCATCTCGCCGCGCAGTTGTTCGAAGCGGGGGGACTGAGTACCGCCGAGTTTGGAACGACTGGCTACCGCCTTTCTGGCGGACGGAGCTATCCGGCTACGCACACGACTCCCGACGCCTCGACATTGCAACGGATGTTTGCAGAGCACCGTGAGTTGGGCGGACGTGCCGCGATTCTCGAGGCAAGTTCGCACGCTTTGGATCAAGGCCGTTTAGCTGGGACCGAAATCAATCTCGCGATCTTCACAAACTTGACGCGCGACCACTTGGATTATCACGTGGACATGGAACGTTACGCGCAAGCGAAGCAAAAGCTCTTTGCCATGTTGTCCAAAGGTGGCACTGCAATTGTGAACGCGGGGGATCCTTTCGCCGAACGAATGGGACAGGTGGCCAGCGATGCGGGCGCCAATGTCCTTTTCTACTTGGTGAAGGATGGTAATGAGAACAAGAGTGCCGGCGCTGTAGCTGACTTGTCCGCGAGCGATCTTTGTGTCGATCGAGCGGGTACGCGATTTCAACTCGAAGGGATGGGGATCCCCAAGACAGAACTCCGCGTGGCCTTATTTGGTCGACACAATGTCCAAAACGTTCTGGCGGCTACGGCGGCGGCACTACTTTCTGGGGTGAGCGTCAGCGATTTGCGCGATGCTCTTCCCGAGTTGACTCCCGCTCCGGGGCGTCTCGAGGAAGTCGCGCCAGGCGCTCGCGAGTTCAATGTCATGGTGGACTACGCTCATACCGAGAATGCCTTGGAATCGGTGCTGAACTCCGCTCGCGAGGTTCTAAACGCGCGCGGTCGCGGTCGCTTGTTGTGCGTCTTCGGCTGTGGAGGCGATCGCGATAAGGGCAAGCGCGAGGGGATGGGCTCCGTCGTCGGACGGTTGGCCGACGTAGCCATTGTGACGAGCGACAATCCGCGCAGCGAAGCGCCGGAGCAAATCGCATCAGAAATTCGTACGGGGCTCTGCCGCGCTGAAAGCATGACTAGCGCCAAGCCCGAACTGCACACCCAACTCGATCGCCGCTTGGCAATTGAGTTGGCGATTGAGTTGGCGCGTTCCGATGACGTCGTTTTGATTGCCGGAAAAGGGCACGAAACAACGCAAGAGATCAACGGGGTAAAGTTGCCCTTTGACGACCGCAATGTGGTCATGGAGATTCTCGCATGAGTGTTTTTAGGCTTGCGAATTTTGTTGATGCTACCGGCGCCCTTTCGATTTCGGGGGACCACCAGACGGAACTTTCCGGGCTCTGTACGGATTCGCGCAGTTTGAAACCGGGCGAACTCTTTGTTGCGCTAGATGGACCCAATTTCTTGGGCAACAACTATGCGCGAGCAGCGGTGAAGGCTGGCGCTGGCGCCGTCGTTTTGAAGGCCGACGCCAAGGTTGATCCTGAAGAACTACAAGCCTTGATCGATGGCGATGATGCGCTACGCACTCAGTGTCCGATCGTTACCCATCCGAACCCGCGCCGAGCGCTCGGTGATTTTGGCGGATGGTATCGTTCGACTCTAGCCGCCAAGGTTATTGGGATTACGGGCTCTTGCGGTAAGACGACCACCAAAAGCATTTTGGTGAAGTTGCTTGAGTCCTCAATGCGAACCGTCGGATCGCCACGCTCCTACAACAACGATATTGGCGTTCCACTGACGCTGGCATTGGCGAACGAAGATACAGAAGCCTTGGTCGTGGAGATGGGTACCAACAGTCCCGGTGAAATCGCTGGGTTGTGCCGCATTGCGCGCCCGGACATCGGGTTGATTACGAACATCGGGGCTTCACACCTCGAAGGGCTTGGCTCGCTTGAAGGCGTCGCCCACGAGAAAGCCGATTTGGCGCGCTCACTGCCGCGCGAGGGTTTCTTGGTGGTCAATGCGGACTGCCGCTTTTCCAAAACTCTCCGAAGCGAAACCAGTGCCGAAGTGTTGAGCTTCAGCATCAACGGCGAAGGCGACCTCAACGCTACCGACGTCTTCTTTCACTCTGGCGGAACCGTTTGTCGTATCAACGGTCACGACGTCAGCTTTCCCTTGCTCGGCACGCACAACGTGCAGAACTGTTTAGCCGCGCTTTCCGTCGGAATTGGTTTGGGCCTAGAGCTTGAGCAGATGTTGCCCGCGCTTTCTAGCCTCAAAGGTGGGCGGCAACGCATGGAGCGATTCGATCTCGAAGACCTGACGGTATTCGACGATAGTTACAACTCGAATCCCGAGTCTGCGCGTGCTGCGGTTCGCGTCTTGGCAGGCTTGCACGGTTTCAATCGCCGCGTCTTTGTTTTCGGCGACATGTTGGAGTTGGGTCAGCACGCGGACGAGATGCACCGAGAGGTCGGCCGTGAAGCCATGACGGCGGGTATCGATTGCCTGATCGGCGTGGGAGCTTTGGCCGAAGAAACGGTCCTCGCCGCTCGCCAATTAGGACTCGCGAAGGAGTTTGCCCTGCACTTTCCCGACACTCAGTCAGCGCTCGAGAATCTCGGGACTCACTTACAGCCCTTCGATGCAGTTCTGATTAAGGGCAGCCGCGGAATGGCTCTTGAGCAACTCGTGCAACGCCTGCGCAAAGATCACAAAGTTCAGTCCAAAGTTACGTTGTCCACCGAGTCTCGCGACGCTCGCGCGCGAGAAGGAGTCCGCGGATGATTCCCGGCGTCTTCGACGACATCTTTGGCGTCAGGCTATTCGGATACATCTCGTTTCGAATGGCCATGGCGGCGTTGTCGGCATTCGCTTTCGCGTTGTGGTGGGGGCGTCCAACGATTGCCTGGTTGCGTAAGCACCGCGTGCAAGAAGATGTTTCGAAGACCGACGCCTACGACTTGGCGCGACTCAACAAGGCAAACAATAAGCACGAAACCACGACGATGGGAGGCAGCTTCTTAATTGCTGCCCTCCTGACTTCCGTGCTCCTGTGGGCACGTCTCGACAACATCCATGTCGTGTTGGGAGTCTTACTCGTGGCGGGGTTCGCCGCAGTCGGCTTTGTGGATGACTTCAAAAAGCTCACGGTGGAGAAGTCCCTCGGACTCTCGCGCAGTGCCAAGATGCTTGGACTCTCGATCGTGACCTTCGGTTGTCTAGGAGCGCTCTGCTACTACTCGCGCACCAGTGGCCGTGGCACTTTGCTCGACCTCTACCCGCCGCTCCTGAAAGACTTCGTCGTCCCGCTTTCCGCTTGGGGCTTTGGCGGCATCGCGATCTTTCTCAGCTTCGAATGGTTCGTCGTCGTCGGCAGTGCCAACGCCACCAATATTACCGATGGCCTGGATGGCTTAGCGGCCGGATGCCTGATCATTTCGGGCCTAGCGCTTTCCATCTTCTGCTACGTGAGTGGTCGTCACGATTGGACCGCCTACCTGCATCTGCCTCACATCGTCGCAGCTTCCGAAATGGCCGTTGTAGGTGGCGCGTTGGTTGGCGCCTGCATGGGCTTCCTCTGGTACAACGCCTATCCCGCCCAAGTCTTTATGGGCGACTCCGGTTCGCTGCCCTTGGGAGGACTCTTGGGTTGGATGGCTTTAGTCAGCAAACAAGAGTTGGTCTTGCCTTTGATCGCCTGCGTCTTCGTGCTCGACCTCTGTTCGAGTTGGCTGCAGACCTTCTACTACAAGCGCACGAAGAAACGCATCTTCACGTGTGCGCCGGTGCATCACGGACTTCAACTCCATGGCGGCTTCTTCAAGAAGGCTGATAAGCCCTGGCACGAGGTTCAAATCGTCATCCGCTTTTGGATTGTCGCTGCCTGCGGAGCGATGGCCAGCCTGGCTCTTTTGAAGGTGCGCTGATGGCAACCCTTCGAAACCGCCGCGGCAAGGGTGATCATCCTAGCCAGCTGACCATCTCCAATTTCTTGGCGGGAGTAGCGGCCAAGGCCGAGACGCGCGATCCGGCTCAGCCGGCGTTGTGTTTGCTCGGAGTTGTCGTTGCGATGATGGGTTTTGGCGTACTGATTCAAGCCAGTCACGCCGCCACGATTCACGATCCGGAGGGATTTTCGAACGTGGTGATGGAGCAGGTCTCGTCGCGTGGCGTCGCCTTGCTCGCGATCCTGATCGGTTACCGCATGGGCCCAGCGGGAATCCGACGATTCATTCCGCTGATGACGGCATTCGCCCTGGTGATTCTGGTGCTGTGTTACATCGAGCCCTTTTCGATCATTCGCAACGGTGCGCGCCGTTGGATTGACCTTGGAGTCAGCTTTCAGCCCTCCGAAGTCGCACGCATGGTGATCTTGCTCTGGATTGCCGATCGATGCGTAAAGCTCGGCGACCGAGTTTCCGAGTTCAAGCGGGGCGTCATGCCCATGCTGGCCCTGGTTCTGGTCTTCTTTGCATTGGTGCTAGGGGAGACCGACCTCGGTGGGGCCTTGCTGCTCTTGATCTGTGCGCTGTCGACCATGTGGGTTGGAGGAGCGCGGACCTTTCCAATGGCCGCACTCGCCGCCTTCGGTGGTGGCGTCTTCATCGCCGCCACGGCTTTCATTCCCTACGTTCGGAATCGCGTCGACTTGTGGTTTGGCGAAGTTCAAAACCTACAAGTCACCGAAGCCGTTCGCGCCATTTCAGGTGGCGGTTTCTGGGGCACTGGTTTGGGACAAGGCACCGCTCGCGTTGCGGGTGTTCCCTACCTTCAATCCGACTACGTGTTTGCACAGATCGGCGAGGAGTTTGGACTCTTCGGCATGCTGCTCGTGCTCGGTTTGATTCTGGCTTACCTGTGGTTTTCTTTGCGGTTGGTGCTGTCACTGCAAGGCCGCTTTGAAGCTTTGGCCGCCTTCGGCTTATTGGTTTCGGTCGGCATACAAGCCATGCTTCATGTGCAGGTCGTCTCAGGATTGGCTCCTCCAAAGGGAACCATCCTTCCGTTCATTTCCGACGGCGGCACTTCGCTCGCTGTCTCTTCTCTGGCAATCGGATTGGCGCTAGGTTCAGCTCGAAAGAAGTCCAAACGGACGACTTCGAATGCTTGGGCTTCTGCTTCATGCTCCTGACGTTTTTCACCCCCTTCGCTTTACTCACTGTTTGGAATCGGAGTTAGATCATGCAACCCATCGAACGCATTGGAGTCTTCGCGCTTCTCGCCTTGGCGGTCATGGTGGTGGCCGTATGGCTTTTTGATAGTCAACCGGACGCATCAACGACACAGGTCGCCGCTAAGGAACGTACGAATGCGACGGAAGTGCCCTCGGCTAAGCCGACGGTACACGTCCCGCAACTCGGACAAACGACTTCCAAAAACCGCTCTAAACCGTCGGCTTCAAAACCGTCAGGTTCGAATCAACTGAGCCCGAGTCAAGGCGCTAAGAGCGATTGGAAGCAACGCAAAGCCGAGCACGATGCTCTCAAGCGGGAGCAGATGAAAGCGTCGGACTCTCAACCCGGCTTGCCGGTTTCGAGCAAAGTCCAAAGTTTGACGCCCGCTCCAAAGCGCACGACTTCGACGAATAACGCGGCGCGGCACGTTCCTGCGAATAAGCCGGCAACGCGAATTTCGGATCAGGCGGTCGCGAGCCGTTTGAAGCCTCAAACGCCCAATAATGGCGCGCAATCGACAAAAAGCTCACAAAGTAAGCCGACGAGTGAGAAAGCTCAGTCAGCGACTCCCATCGGCAATTACACGGTTGCTAAAGGCGATACTCTGAGCGAGATCTCGCTGTCGCAATTGGGAACTTCGACGCGCTGGAGAGAAATTGAGAAGCTGAACGGAGTTCGGGCTAGCTCTCTAAAGGTCGGTATGGAATTGCGCATGCCCGCGCGTCTCGCCAAAGACGGTGGGGGCAGTGCGAGTCGGTCCGTACAGACCAAACCAGCCAAAACTACGGCAAAGGCCGGCGGCACCAATTACGAAGTTAGCAGTGGCGACAGTCTGTGGTTGATCGCTCAGCGCCAACTCGGAGATGGCAACCGCTGGGCGGAGATTGCCTCGCTCAATTCCGATATCAATCCGAACAAGTTAGTCGTCGGCACGGCCCTGGCGATGCCGACTGGGGCAGCCACGGTCGCACCGAAGCGTCCGACTCAAGTCGCGTCCGCTCGCACTGCAGCTCCTTCGAAGAAGCCACGAGTCCGATGAGTCGCCGCATTCACAGATTGTTAGTCGCAGGCTGCGGTGTCATCGTCTTTCTGCAAGCTCCCGACGCGCTTCAATCGTTGCGCGAAGGTTGGAATGGAGCCTACGCGCTTGAGCGCCCGAGCATTGCCGGAATGCAGGCCGCAGTGGTCGTGCAACCTGAACAAGCGGACGCGAGCGTCAATTCCGAGCTTGAAAAATCGGCTCAAACGAAAAAAAATGTCACGCCGGTTTTGCGCGCCGGATTCTAATCAGCTGCGTCTCGGCTTTCGCTTCGACTTGGTTCATGCACGCGACTTCGCGTGTTCCGTGTGTCTCCAACTGTTCAAACGTTCGGCTCTGAAATCGAAACCGCGAACTCCGCGGCTGTCGATTTAGTGAGTACTTCGTCGACGGCTCTCTGTTTGGCCCTCGCCGGTGGTGGAACGGGCGGACACGTTGTGCCGGGCATGCACCTGCTTCGGTCGCTTGAAGGCAACGGTGATTTGGCCTCGCTGCTCTGGTTCGGTGCCGGGCGTATGGCGGAGCAGCGAGCGCTCGCCGGGATTGAGGAACAGCTCGGTGAAGGCGTTCGATTTACAAAGGTCGATCTGCCTTTAGAACCCGCGAGCGGAGGCGCGCCGAGCTTGCGCGATCTCGCCAAAAAGGTGCTTCCAGCGACTCTAGCAGCGCGCAAAGCCCTGAAAACGGAGGGTTGCGATGTGGTTTGCGGGCTGGGCGGCTTTACCTCCTTGCCCGTGGTCTTGGCCGCGCGCTCGTTGGGCCTGCCTGTGGCGCTGCTCGAAATCAACGCTGTAGAGGGGCGTGCGACGCGCTGGTTGAGTCCTTTGGTACAGCGCGTTTTTCACGCCTGGCCCTCGACCATGCCCCGTCGTCAGCCCGAGCCCGCGCGAACCGCGAATCAGTCGTCGCTTAGGCACGGCAAGCATCGCTTGATCGGACCGCCACTCTCGCCGGAGTACCTTGCGCCGCCGCTTCAGGATTTCGCGCGAAAAGCTGCAGTGGAAACACTCGGGTTCTCTTCCGATCGCCCGCTCGTGCTTGTTCTCGGCGGCAGCCAGGGTGCTCATTCGCTCAACCTATTCATAAAAGAGCGCTTGCATGAGTTGATTGCTAACGGGCTTTCGGTTTTGCACCAGGTAGGACCCGGACGCATGGACGAAGCGGCTTCGGATTGCGATCACTACCGGGCAGTTGAGTACATCGACGATGTCGGTTTGGGGCTGCGGACCTCGCGACTGGTGCTTTGCCGTGGGGGAGCGTCAACGCTGGCTGAAATCGCTGCGGCGGGAACCCCAGCGGTGGTCGTTCCCTATCCACATCACAAGGATCAGCACCAACGCGCGAACGCGGAAGCGCTGGCTGAAGGTGTCGTCATCGTGGAGGAATCGAGTGGCCAAGATGAGTTGTTTACCCGGGTACTCGATCTTGCGCGAAACGACTTGGAACTCGAACAGAGGGCGAAGCTCTTGCTGGATTCGATTCCTAGAGATGGGGCCAGGCAACTTTTCGAAGAGTTGACTCTTCTATCGGCCTCTCGCGTTTCGCACGATTAGAGGTGAACCCCGTGAGCAGGTCTTTGAGTGAGGCTTGCTCTGGATCTCAATCCTGACTTCTTCCAAGCGCACAACTTCCATCGTTCGAATCATGACTGACGACACTGGGCACAACCCTCTTGTTCCTGACGCCGAACTTTCGAATGGCCTCCACCTGCAACCGGGCTTGCCTCCACGCATTCACATGCTGGGGATCGGTGGGGCCGGACTTTCTGCAGCAGCGCGAATCCTAGAATCGCGCGGATTCGAGGTTTCGGGGCACGACCGCGAGGCTTCCGTCACATTGGAAATGTTGGCGGATTTGGATATTCGCGTACGCATCTCCGATTCGGAGGCGGAGGACCTGCCCGATGACGCTGCACTAGTGGTGCGCTCGGCGGCCGTTTCTGCGGAGGACCCGCAGGTTCAACGAGCGCACGAACGTGGGATTCCAGTGATCAAATACGCTGACTTGTTGGCGCGCATCGCTCCCTCGGACCGAACGCTGGCCGTGGCCGGAACGCACGGCAAAACCACCAGCGCTTGGATGCTTTGGTTTGCGCTCGAAGGCGTTCGCGGTGACGCGGGCCGCGGACCTTCACCGGGTGCCTTGATCGGTGGCACTTCGCGCGATCTGGGAGTCAGCGCGATTCCCGGCGACCCCGATGGTTGGTTTGCTACAGAAGCTTGCGAGTACGATCGCAGCTTCCTCAAACTGGCGCCCTTCGGCGCGATCGTCACCAATGTCGAAGGTGATCACCTCGATTACTATGGCAGCATCGGCGCCATCGAAGAGGCCTTCGCTCGTTTTTGTTCACGCGTGAACTCGCAGGGCTTGTTGGTCCTCGGTCGCGATGTTCCCGAATGCGTCGAGCATGCTTCGACGTGCACCGTGTGGCGGCTCGGTCGCGATTTCGAAATCGACTTGCTGGGTGAGCGCAAAGGTTACTTCCGATTCCGTTTGCGCGGTCCGGGATGGAGCGTGCCCGAAGTGGCGCTCGAAGTTCCCGGCTCGTTCAACGTCGACAATGCCGCCTTGGCGTTGGCTTTAGCGATCGGCGTCGGTTCGCCGGGTGAAGGCTTACCGGTCAAACCCGATCCGAGCAGCGATCCGGGACGCGGAATTGAAATGTTCACCGGCGTCGGACGTCGCTTTGAGCATTGGGGCGAAGAGGCCGGCGTTCATGTCGTGCACGACTACGCGCACCATCCGACGGAAGTGCGCGTGACGATCGAGGCTGCGCGTAGAACGATGCCCGGCGTTCCGCTGCATGTCCTCTTCCAACCGCACCAGCACAGTCGAACAGCGCGCTTTCTAGACGAGTTCTGCGAGAGCTTGCGAGGTGCGGATCGAGTTGTCGTGAGTGACGTCTACGGCGCCCGCAATCACATCGACGGGGATCGCTTCGCCGGAGCGCAGGCGATCGTCGATGGCCTCCGCGCGCGACTGGTTGAGGCCGAATTCGGGGGAGACTTGGAGAATAGCCTTACAGTTTTCACCGAAGGTCTGCCTTCTCCCGCCGCAGCACTGGTGCTCGGCGCCGGAGATATCGACAATATTCGAGATGAGCTCCTCGACAACTTGGCCCTGCGCAGCGCTTCAAAAAGCCAGCCTCTCCAATAGAACAACTCTCCGTATCGGAGGCGAAGTCGAGTGGTTACTCGAGCCCACCAATCCGGAAGAGATGCGTCTGGCTTGGATTGCGGCACATGAAGCCGGCGGACCAGTTCGCCTCTTGGGCGGTGGCGCGAATCTCTTAATTGAGGACGGCGTTCTGCCGGGCGTTGTGATTGCGACCGCTCGGATGCGTCGTATTTTCAGGCTCGGAGATCGCTGGGAAGGGGACCCCTTCATGAGTGGCGAGAACGATGGCCAAACCGTCGACCCCGATCAGGCGACGGGTTTGGTCGTGTGGGGCGGAGCGACGTTGCCAGGCATTGTTCGAACCGCTTATGAACTTGGCTGGACCGGGCTCGAGGGCTTGGTTGGTGTACCTGGTCATCTGGGCGGCGGCATCGCCATGAACGCAGGCGGTCGTTGGGGCGAACTCTGGGATGTCGTCGAGACCGTTCGAGTAATCGGCGCGGGCGGCGAGGTCTTCGATCTCGACAAAAAGGACTGTTCGCCAACTTATCGCAATGGGAATTTGGGCGATGTCATCGTGAGCGGGGCCGTGCTGCACTTGGAAAAAGATTCCAAGCCCGCGATTCACGAACGTATGTCGACGTACCTCTCCGAAAAGCGCGCCGCTCAACCCGTCACCGAATCTTCATCGGGATGCATCTTTAAGAACCCCGATCCAGAGCTTTCGGAAGGTCGTTCCGCTGGACAGCTGGTGGAGCAGGCCGGAGCCAAGGGACTGTCGATTGGCGGGGCCGTAGTCAGCGAACTACATGGAAATTTCATCCTCAATCGCGGCGAAGCACGGGCGTCCGAGGTGATCGAACTCATCGGCGAAGTGACGGCTCGGGTCGCGGATAAGACCGGCGTGGTGCTCGAGCGCGAAGTTCAAATCTGGCGTTCTGATTCTGTTTGAACGCAAATCGAAGCTAATTATCGGGTCGAGAGGCGCTCAATTGCCGGATCTGGGACGACCTCCGAACTCTTGCTAGTTTCCGCTCATGCGATCCTGTGGATTGCCCGATACCTCTTTTGATAATGGCGACCGGAGTCTTCAAAAAGAAGTCACCAAGCTAAGCCCTTCCCTACCTTCCCTTCCCCTCGGGATTGTTTCCCCAAGCAATCCCCAATGCTTTGCTTAGGCAGACCTAGTCGAAGGTTCCGGTTGCCGCTATCTTTCTGAACTGACTGGGAATCTTGTGGATCTTGTCCAGAGTTCAAGCAGCGGCCCAACTGCGTTATTTCCAGCAATCGACAGTGTCCCCGACCTTCGAGAGCGGATGAATGCTCCGCTCCCTCCAGTCCTGTCGCCAAGATAAGACCTCGGTCGGCTTCAGCCGGCGGGGCAAGAACCCAAGCAACTGCGCCGGTGACCCTTCGTCCTTGTTGAACCGCCGCCGCACCAGGTTTCGATACGCGATATGAACCTGAAGCGCGATGTCGAGATAGCGACGTTTCTTGCTCACAAGCCATGACTCACGTCTCAGTCGTCCCATCAGATCTCGCATCACGACCTCCTCGTGATTGATTCGGAACAGCGGGTTGAAGGTCGCACGAACCAACTTGCTGTTGGTCTGTAGGTGAACCAATCGATGCTTTCCTATCTTCGTGGTTGCGGCACTTGGGTAGCTCGATTTCTCGTCCGTATAGAAAATCACCTTGAGCGAGTTGTTCAAGAGATCTGCTCCACGCTGCAAGGTCCGCTTCACGCTTCGCATCGAAAGGTCTTTGCGGGTTCCGTGCTGAATTTCAGACTCTTTGATCGCATTCAAGCGCTTCTTAGTCATCTTACCCCGCGGCCGAATTGGAGCCGATTCAGCCCAAATGATGAAGCGCGAGTCCGTCTCGATCAGCACAGGAACACTTAGCGGACGAGTGTTCCGTTGACCTTCGTAGGTCTCAAGTTCGTGGAAGTGAAGGCGAGCTTCGGATTCGAGTTGGCCTTGTAGATTCAGGTTAAGGCGTCGCAGGTGCCGACCGATTTTACGCAACTTCAGTTCGGTGCAGCGAAGCGACAGGCCGGTTTTGCGAGAGCTCTGCCGAATGCCAATTCCTGAGGCGACCAACATGAAGAGTTCCGCATTGAGGTGCGGTTTGTTGTCGCAATAGTCCGCTCGAAAAGTCTGTCTAGAGAAAGATCGCTTGCACGTCTTGCATATAAAGCGTGGGACCGGATGAGGCCTACATTTGGGGTTGTATGACCCGTGCCTCAGGAAGAAGTCTGGCATGGGATCGGAATGTTCGGGACAGATGTGATTGGGGCAACAGTGGGGAATAAACATCGGAAATCGTCTCCTTTGGGGGGCAAGCAGGCCCTCGTTGAAGAGATGACTGTCGGAAGTCGTTTTGGTTTCAGGTGCTACGGTGATTTCTTGACGGCAGACCTACATCTTTCCCAGTCAGTTCACTATCTTCGCTCTTTGTAGGTGCGTGGAGTCGAACTCCTCACACCTATTTAGTTGAGGCTGATCCGCAACGGGGCGGACTTCTCGGCACGTGTTCCAGGTCGGAGCGCGTGTTCTTTTTTTCCCCGCGAGCGACAAAATGTCGAATTCATCATCTCCTCAGGTAGAGGAGCCCTTTCCACTTTCGACCCTGCGCCACTCGGTATCGCACTTGATGGCCTCGGCCATTCAACGGCTTTATCCGGATGCAAAGTTCGGATTCGGTCCGTCCATCGAGCATGGTTTTTACTACGACTTCGATCTACCCGAGCCGCTTGAAAAGAAGCACCTCAAGAAGATCGAGAAAGAAATGCGTCGGATCGCCAAGAAGGCCGGTTCGATGGAATGCGAGACCTACTCGCGCGAGGATGCTCGCCAGCGATTGGTCGATCGCGATCAAAGTTATAAAACCGAAGCACTCGACTCTTTTCCCGACGACGCGGTCATCACTTTCTACAGCCACGCTGGTTGGGAAGATCTCTGCGAAGGTCCGCACGTCGATACGCTTGAACGCGAGTTCTACTTCAAGTTGCAGAGCGTGGCTGGCGCCTATTGGCGCGGTGACGAGAAGCGTCCGATGCTGCAACGAATTTACGGCACAGCGTTTTGGTCGCAAGCGGCGCTCGACGAACACCTCGAGTGGCTAGAAGAAGTCAAGCTGCGTGATCATCGCCGCTTGGGCACCGAATTGGATCTGTTCAGTACTCACGAAGAGGCTGGAGCGGGTTTTGTTTTTTGGCACCCGAACCTCGGAGTCGTGCGTCGCGAGATCGAGAACTTTTGGTGGCATGAGCATGAAGCTCGCGGTTACCTCCCGGTCTACACACCACACATTTCGCGCGAGTCCCTGTTCGCAGTCTCGGGCCATCTCCAGAATTATGGTGAGATGATGTACGCGCCCATGGACCTCGACAACTTGCCCTATCGGGTCAAGCCGATGAACTGTCCGGGCCACATCTTGATCTACAAGGCACGTGCGTACAGTTATCGCGACTTGCCGCTTCGATGGTCGGAGCTCGGAACCGTTTATCGGTATGAAAAGTCGGGAGCGGTTCACGGCATGTTGCGCGTGCGCGGCTTTACTCAGGACGATAGTCACATCTTCTGTACACCAGATCAGCTTGAAGCTGAGATCGCTGGCGTGCTCGAATTGGTCGCTCACATCTTGAGTGCCTTTGACTTCGAGTACACCGCTTATCTAGCTACACGTCCGACCGAAAATACAATTGGCGATGACGAGAGTTGGGAACGCGCGACGGCTTCATTGTCGGCGGGCGCGGAACGCATCGGTATGCAGCTTGAGCTCGATGAAGGTGGCGGTGCTTTTTACGGTCCCAAGATCGACTTCAAGATCAAGGACGCGCTCGGCCGTGAATGGCAGAACTCGACCGTGCAATGCGATTTCAATTTGCCCGAGCGCTTTGATCTCAATTACACCGATTCGGACGGTACGCGTAAGCGTCCGATCATGGTGCACCGTGCCATCCTCGGCAGTTTTGAGCGTTTTGTCGGTGGCTTGATCGAACACTACGGCGGTCGCTTTCCGTTTTGGTTGGCGCCCAAGCAAGTGGCGATCATCCCGATTCGCGAAGAACACGCTGACTATTGTCGTGAGCTGGCAGCCAAGCTGCACGGGGAAAGATTCCGCGTGAATTGCATGGACGATCCCGGTCACATGAACAAGAAGATCAAAGTGGCGCAGCACGATCAGGTGCCCTACATGTTGATCGCAGGAGATCGCGAACGCGAAGAGGGAACCGTGGCGCTACGTCGTCGCGGTACTCGCGAGCAAGTCGTGATTCCATTCGAAGAGTTCATGGAAGCTATTCGAACCGAGCGTGCGACGCGCGCTGGCGAACTGACCGAATGGTCTGCTCCGGAAACGGTCTAACTGTCCACGAGCTTTTTGTGAGTCGCATCTTATTGCTCCAAGTCGGATCTACGGTCCCCGGTCTCCAAGCGAGACGCGGGGACTTCGACCTTTGGTTTAAAGAAGGGCTTGGAGCGATTGATGTAGACGTGCTGTGTCCGCACTTGGGCGACGCTCTACCTCAATCGTCGGACTACGGCGGAGTCGTGATTACCGGAGCGAGTTGCATGGTGACCGACGATGAGCCCTGGAGCCTTGCAGTCGAAAGCTGGCTAAAAACCGCCGTTCATGATGGCGTTGCCATTTACGGCGTTTGCTACGGACATCAGTTGTTGGCCCGCGCGTTGGGCGGCGAGGTGGGGTGGAATAGCAACGGTCGTGAGATTGGCAGTGTCGAGGTCAAGTTGACCGAAGATGCAGCCGCCGACGCCATGTTCGCGGGCCTACCAGCACCGCTCCTGGTTCACGAATCACACTCGCAATCCGTGCTGGTACTTCCTCCCGGTGCCAGGCGATTGGCATTCAATCGCCACGATGACAATCAGGCTTTTGCCTACGGCAAGCGAGCGTGGGGGACCCAGTTTCACCCAGAGTTCGACGCTGAAATCGTGAGTAGCTACATCGACGAACGACGGGTCGAAATCGAGTCCGAGGGGTTAGATCCGAATGGCTTGCTCTTGACTGCACGAGAGAGCGACGTAGGTCGGGTCTTGTTGCGTCGCTTCGCTGCGATCGTTCAGGCTAGCTAGCGAGGAGACTCTTGGGCTAATTACACAGCTTGCTTCAGGTGTGCTAAACGTGGGCTATCTACGCTCGCTATCCGAAAAGGCTCGCGCGATCCGCTCGGTCATTTCAGCAGTAGACACTAACTCTCGATAGCCAAGGTCGCGTTCGATCGGGCCTAAGTCGTAGGAGTGCGACGTAGACAGCTGCATGGCTAGGAAGCGCGTCATGGGCGGTTCACCGCTCAGTGAAAACTTCTTCCAAATGAATTCGCATACCGAGCCGAGCGCGTAAGCGGTTCGAGCCGAAATCGCGCGCTTTGGAACGGGAACTCCGATGCGTTCAAACAACTCGGAGACCCACGGCCAAATCAAAACGGGCTCGGATTGGCCGACGAAGTACGCTTTTCCCGCGCAGGCAGCAGTGGGATGCAATCGGTAGGCCGCGCAGAGGTGAGCGTGCGCTGCGTTTTCGACGTCGGTCAGACTGACTTCATTCTGGCCATCGCCGATGATTCTCAAGCGGCCACTGCGTGCGCGCTCAATCAGGCGCGGCATGATGTGCGGATCGCCAGGACCGACAATCAGGTGCGGCCTAAGAATTGTGACCGCCATGGGGTCACGGTCTGGACTGAGTTCGCCGTTCGCCATCCTCACAGCAAATTCCGCATCGGCCTTCGTATCGGGATAGGCGCACAGAAAATTGGTGGCTATGGGCAGGTCATTACTGGCGTTCCGATGATCTGTGCCGTCAAAGCAAACGCTGGGTGAGCTGGTAAAGATGAAGCGCGGAACGCCACTGTCGAGTGACTGATTGAGCACGCTGATTGTCGCGGCGACGTTGGCAGCGTAGTAATCCTCTTTCGGTCCCCAGACTCCAGCACGGGCGGCCACATGAAAGACGGCGTCCATGCCCTTAAGGATTTTGCTGAGCAGCGGAGCATTGGTCAGATCGAGATCGATAGCTCGAACGCGCGGATCGATTTTCGCTTTCGTGGCCGATCGACTGATGATTGTGACTTCGGTGCCGGCTGCGACAAGTTGGCGAACGATGGCTGCGCCCAAAAATCCGGCGCCGCCGGTGACGACCGCCCGTTTGATGGGGATCAGCTCTTCACTGTCGAGGGAACTCATCGAAGACGCGAGGTTGCCCAGGCTTTGAGTTCGCCGCGATGAATTTTTGCGTTGTGGCGAACGTCGACGGGAAAACTTGATTTGAACAGTACACGCACGGGTTGGATGCGATCGGTAAGACCCGAACAATGGTTGGAGATCTCCCTAGCGAGTGCGTCGCTGGGAGAACCGAATGGTTCGACAACGAGTACGGGAACTTCGGCGCCCGATTCACCGACTCCCACTAGAGCGCTGCGTTTGACCCCAGGATGTGTGTTGAAGATGTTTTCTTGCGGCACGGGAAGTACCGTTCCGCCATCGGTTTGCAAGCGATGTGACTTGCGACCGCAAAACCAAAGTCGGCCTTCGTCGTCAAAGCGGCCGATATCTCCCATGCGATGCCACACGTGGTCGTCGTTTGGAATCTTGGCCAACGCGTCGTGCTCGGCTTCAAACTTATAGGAGCGCGTGACGACAGGGCCGCGCACGACGATTTCACCTTCGGTGCCCGATTCGACGAGCAAGTCATCCGACCAAACCTGAATGGGCTCGTCGGTGATTCGAATTAAGCGGCAATCGATTCCGGGTGCTAAGTGTCCGACGCACGTTCCTGCGCCACTCTCTGCGGCGCTACGTCGTTCGAGAATCTCTCGACCGGAAAGACTGGCGACGGGCAAGGCCTCCGTGGCGCCGTAGGGCGTGAATACGTCCGCGTCGCCGGTCAACACCTGGTGAAAGCCTTCGACCAGCTTCGGCGGAACCGGAGCGCCTGCGATCAGCACGCGCTTCAAACTGGGCAGGCTTCGTTGCTCCTCGAGTAACCACGGAACCACGCGCATCCAAATGGCGGGCGATCCGAAAGTGAGCGTGGCGTTGTTCTCAACAATCGCTCGAACGATCTGTGCGGGATCGCAACGTGCGGGGTGCGACGGATCGATAACTGGAAAGACGCTCGTCATTCCGAGAGCGGTGTCGAACAAAGCGAACAATGGAAAGCACACCACGTCGACTTCGCCCGGTTTGAAATCGTACAGCGCACCGAGCGCTTCGATTTGTGCTCGAAAGTTCCCGTGGGTGTAGCGTACGCCCTTGGCTGGTCCGGTACTGCCCGAGGTGAAGAGTATCGCGGCTTCTTCCTCAAGCTCGGGTTTGTAGATGTCAAACGGAGCAGTATCCTCGAACTTGTGCGTAAGTTTGCCCGCGCGAGGAACGGTGAAAGCGATTTTCACACTGCGAAAGGCGCGTCGATAAATGAGTCGTGCGATCATGGCAGCGCGAATGCCGACCATGGCGCGCGGCTTGATGTGTTCCACGCATTGCAGGAAGCTTTTGCGTCCCATGCCGGGGTCGATCAAAACCGGAATGGCTCCTAGTTTGAACAGCGCGTAGGTGGTGGCGATCAACTCGATGCCGGAACGCACAAAGACGCACACGCGGTCACCGGGACAAACGCCTTTTTGAGCCAGGGTCTGAGCAAGCGCGTCACTCTCCGACTCCAAACCGCTGAAGCTAATGTCGCGCCAGCTGTTGCGTTTGGCTGGGATTCGAACGGCGACCGCATGCGGGTTGGCCTGCGCTCGTCGTCGCAAGTCGCACCCGACATTTGGATTTTCAGGCGGTGCTTCAAAGACCGCGAAGGGATCCGCGTCCGCGCTCACTCGTTGCTACCGGGAGTATCCTTGAGGAACTGCGCGATCCAACGCAGTGCGTTCGGACCTTCGTCCTCAAGTATCCAATGCCCGGCGTCTTCGACCGCGTGGACGCGCGCGTTTTCGAATCGGCGCTCCCACTCCTTGCGGAACTCCGTTGTGAAACACCAATCGCGATCACCCCAGATGATGCACATAGGAGTGTCTTTGAAGTTTTCGAGCGCATCGTCGGTGGCGCGTAGTTCGGCGTACGTCGGGTGCGACTTGTTGAGCGGAATGTCGCGCACGAAAGCCATCGTCGCCACGCGGTTGTGCCAGCCACCGTACGGAGCCAGATACCCGCGGCGAACGGCATCGGTCATGTTTTGCTTGCGCTCGATCGCCATCGAGAGTGCGGCATGCGAGAAAGCGCCGAAGCCACGCACGGCCAGTGGACCGAAGATAGGCCAACGGCATACAGCGATGCGGAAGGGGATCTTGGTCGAACAAAACGCAGCCGTGTTCATGACCACGATGCGCTTGATGCGATCGGGGTGGCGACGCGCGAAGCCCATGCCGATCGCTCCGCCCCAATCGTGGAGGACCAACGTGATGTTCTTGAGGTCGAGTTCGAGTACCAAGCGTTCGACGTTGAGCGAGTGCTGCTCGAGTGTGTACGCGTAATCTTGTGGCTTGTCGGACAAACCGCAGCCCATGTGATCGGGAGCAACTACGCGGTAGTGGCTACGCAGGCCGCTGATCAACCCGCGGAAAAAGAAAGACCAAGTCGGGTTGCCGTGCAAGCAGAGGAGAGTCTCAGAATCCGGTGACTCTGCGGTTTTCGGTCCTTCGTCCACGTAATGCAAGCAGTGTCCGTCTTCGAGTTCCATGAAGTTGGACTCGAATGGATACAGGTCGCGAAACGAAGCCAAGAACATGTCGGCCTCGTCGTGACGCGCGCGCAGGCTAGCGCTTTGGGGTTCGCTACTACGAATTGGTTTGCCGGAAGCGGTTTGATCTTTGGCGTATTTAACCGTGGTGCTCATGCGATGGCCTCGTGGCGTGTATTCGCGTTCTTCGCGTCCAGTTTGACGATGTGAAGATTGTTCGGAGTGCTAACGGAGAGCCAATACTCGCCGATGAGGGTAGAGCGAACGGGATAATGTTCGCCATCGAGTTCGAATAGAAACTGATTGGGGCCGGTGACTTCGATAAGCTGACATCGAGAGATGCCAGTTAAGCCCAATCCTGCTTGTTTGAGAACGGCTTCTTTACCGGTCCAAAGCAATACGGGCGTCTCTGCGTCGGGTGTATCTCCTGCACCAAGAAGCTTGAGTTCGTCGGCGCCGGCGCTTTCGCGTGCGGCTCGCAACCTCGGTCGATAAATCCACTCCGCATCGATTCCGATCGGAGAGCGCGAGATGGTCGCAGCGGCGAAACCTTCGGTGTGCGTTTTAGAAATGTGCCAACCCGCTTCAACACGCGGTGCTCCCAGCGCCGTGGGTTCGACTTGTAAGTCGGGCGCGCCAATGCGTGTTGATGCGTCAAACAATGCGATGCGCGACATGTGTCGCAATCGATCGATGCCCGCTTGACCGCGCAAGGTGGGTAAGCGCGGAATCGACATGTAGCTCACGACGGTTTCCATTACGACTCCACGCTCGTAGCGTTTTTAACGACGCGCGAATCGAAATAATTGACGCCCATACCTGCATCGGCGACTAAGCCTTGTGCGTTGATGCCACTCGATCGTTCCGAGAGCAGGAACAGCGCGACGTCGGCGGTCTCCCGAGTGGCGAGTCCGCGCTTGCGAAGCGTGCAGGATTCAGCGAACAGGTAACTCTCGAGGTAGCCCGGAATTCCCGCAGAAGCCGAGGTTTTTAGCGGCCCGGCTTTGACGGAGTTGAAGCGCACTTCGCTGAACTCGCTGAAACTTTTGGCCAGGAACACGATGGTGGAATCCAACGCGGCTTTGGCGGGGGCCATGAAGCCGTAGTTCGAAGCCGCCATGTGAGTGTCCGAGATCGAGATGGCCACGACTGAAGCTGTCGGAGTTAGTAGCTCGCGAAACGCGTTCGAGATGGCGACCAGCGAAAAGCATGAGATGTCGATCGCCTGCAGGAAGTCGCCACGATGCGTTTCGTGAAAGGGCAACCAGTTGCCATCTTCGCCGGCGCGATAGTTTGCGAACGCAATTGAGTGAACGATGCCGTCAATTTGGTCGTACTCGGTGGCGAGTTCTTCACGCAATCGATCGATCTCGTCCTGACGTTCAACGTCACAGACGAAGATCTTGTGTGGACTCAATCGTTTGGCCAATTCGTCGCGCCGCTTTTCGCTTCGCACGACATAAATCGGTGTCGCGCCTGCTTCCTCAAGCGCTTTGCCGACGTGAAAAGCCACGCTCTTCTTATTGGCAACACCAAACACGAGCACGTGCTTGCCCTGCATTTGAAGGTAGTCGCTCACGATTGTCCGCTCTCGGAACTCATCTTGGCCGTGACTCGAGCCATCGCGCCTGTCGCGGAGAGCACGTAGCGAAGTTTGACACACACAGCGCCGTTCGTTCGCAAAGTGGCCGACATGTACCATGCCGGTCCAAGTTGATCGTCAACCTTTACGGTGGTTTCGATTGTCGCGCCAGGTGCGACCATTTTTTTGAAACGCGCGTCGCGAATACGCGTCAGCACGGGGACGCCATCGCCCGCGTCAAATCCGCCGAGGGCATGCGAGACTAATAGAGCGCCCGATTGAAACGAGTGCTCGCTCAAGATGACTCCGGGCGTGACCGGTTGACTAGGGTAGTGGCCGCGGAAGAAGTCCGAGTCTTCGCGCACCGTCCAGCGAACGACGATCTCCTCGTTCGAGACGTTCATGATGCGATCGACGAATAAAAAGGGATCGCGATGGGGGATCATCTTTTCGATTTGAGAGCGCGCTTCTGCATCGCTCATCATCGGCGTCGTTTCGTTTGGATTGCTCACAGACCTGCCTCTTCGGGTTCGCGCATGGCGAGCAACGCGTCGACCTTGTTGGCCGTGATCGCACCGTAGTTCGCGGCGCCTAGCCACCCTGACATGATGATGCCAACACTGCCGGTGTGGAACAGTCCGTCGATTTGATTGGGTAGTTCGGCGCTGACCGCTAGTCCTTCGAACTTTGTGCCAAAAGACGTGCCCGTCGGATGTTGCGTATAGAACTCGAAGGAGCGCGGCGTGGAGGCTTCGATGTGGTTGATCTTCTGAGTCACACCTGGAACGTATCGCTCAAGGCTCTCGAGCGTGTCCTTGCAGAGTTGTGCTTTGGCCGCTTCGTAAGCTTGCTTGTCGAGGTGCTTCCAGTCCTCCCAATTTGCATTGGTCGAACTAACGATCGCATAGCGATCCGTCCCGGGGCGCGTCTTTGGATAGTAAAACGAGAACGTGCGGCTCTCGCCGTTGAAGTCGCACAGGCTGGCCGAGTCGAAGGTCTCGCGCGTGGACGTGAACAGCAAGTCGGTAACGAACGGAATCGTTTGCCCCTCTTCGACGCCGAGGTAGACCTGGCAACTCGAGTTGTTCAAGCGAACCGCACGTGCATCTTTCAGGAATTTTTCGTCGAAGTGCTCGGGACCAACTAACTTATCGATGGTGGTGACGACATTCGCGTTCGAGACCACAGTGTCGGCTTCGATTAAGCGTCCATTCGCAACAACTCCCGTGGCGCGGCCATTTCGCACTTCAATATTCTCAACCTGCACGTTGTTGAACATCTCGACGCCGTTTTTGACCAGTTCGGCTTTCATGGCCTTGATCAAACTGTCCGTGCCACCCTGGAAGGTGTAGACGCCCTTCTTCATGAAGTTGGAAAACACGATTCCGTACGAGATGGCGGGATCCGCCATGCTTGAGCCGTTGGCGTAGGAAATCGGCTCCATCAAAAGCCGGTGTACGTCGTTGCGATCGGGAAAGAACCGTTCGAACATCTCGGCGGTTGTCTCGCCCGAGTCGTCGTAATAATTCATCTTGGCCAAGTGATCGTAAAAACGAATCACGTAGTCGCGATCGAGGCCCAGAACATTGACGAGTTTGTCCGTGAAATCTTCGCGGGTGAAGCTGGTGTCGAAGCTGAACTGTGGGTTATCGAAACGAACACCGTCGAGTTGGACGATGCGGCCAGAGATCTCCTTGCTCCAATACTTGCGGCAAGTCTTGACCATGCCGATGGGGAAGCCGTGCAAGGAAATGTCAAACAGATGTCCGCCACGTCGTTTGAACCAGGTGGCCAGGCCGCCGAAGTTGTAGTGCTGCTCGAGCAGGCAAACCTTATGACCGACGCGCCCCAAAATGTTTGCAGCCGTCAAGCCGGCCAATCCGCTACCGATGACTACGACGTCGTACTTGGACTTGACGTCGGCTAGTGGATCGATCTTAAGCGGACGCTTGCCGTCTGAGCTGCCGCGATAGTACTTGGGCTTATTCATGAGCTTTGAAGCGGAGCGAGGAGTTGATCGTTAGCGATGATGCAACCGGAAGCCATCGCGCCAACGATTCCGAGGTAACCGTGGTCGGTGCCGCACAAGTGCAAACCCGTGATGTCGGTTTCGCCCGACTTGCGTTTGCGCGGGGAGCCGTAAACGATGCCACCGGGATGGCTGGTGAAATGCTGAATGGTCTTGGGAGTGAAAACGTCGCGGAAGACAGTGTGTTGATTCCAGTTTTGGCGTGGTTCGCCCCGCAGGTTCTCGTTGTTCGTGAACTCGATCAACGCCGCTTCTGCTCGGTTGGCTTCGATCTCTTTTTGAGCGGCGTAAGCTTCCGGCGATAGTTCGGCCCAGCGATTGCCATTGGCCAAAACGGTCATGCGCAGGATCTGATCCTTCATCGGTTTTGTGGACGCAAAGTTGTTTGGAGAGGAAACCAAGCCCGAGCGCACGTCGCAAAAATCCGACGGTGGGTGATAGTCGAAGCGCGACTGCGTTGAGAAGAACGAAGTTGCTGCAGTGTGTCCCAGCGAAGTGGGGGTGCAGTCGAGGACATAAATCGATTCGAGGAAGGTGAGGCGTCCGCGATCGGCCGTTTCCACCCCGCGCCCTTCAATCTCGCTGCCACACATCGCCATGGTCTCCACCAGACCGGCGCTAGAAATGACCGTGTCCGATTCGAGTTCGCGGCCATCGTCGAGTACGACACCCGAGACAACTGCATCGGTGCCGGTATGAATTCGAGCGACACCATTGTTCATCAAGAGTTCGCCGCCAACCTTGCGGAAGCGCTTGACAAGCAGGTTTAGGATCGTGCGAACGCCTCCTTCGGGACGCGCCAATCCTTCGAGGAAGATGCTGCTGAACAGAACTTTGAACTGATCCCACTCCACGTCGTCTTCCATCGCGCTGCCGTAGTAGCACGTCGGAAGCAGCAGCATTTCGAGCAGCATCGGATCATTCAGACGCTTGGCGAGTTCGGCACGCGCGGAGATGAACTCTTTCGGGCGTTCGTCCCAAACCGAGGTTTCGATCTCTTTTGCAAGGGCACGAAAACGATCGACTTCACTGGGGAAGACTCGCGCGACCTCTTCGGTCAAGAGTTCGAAATCATTGCTGAAGAGTAAGTGAGCATCCGGAAACAAAATCTCCGAGTGTCCGTGTTCACCGAGAGCGAAGTCGTCATAGCGCAAACGCAACTGCTTGATCGTCCGCGTGAGCGGCATGCCGCGCGTGCCTTTGGGGACAAAGTTGGTGAGCGCATGCAAACCCACGTCAAAGCTGTAACCGCTTTTGCCGTAGAACGAATTCAATCCGCCCCAGACGTAGTGCTTCTCAACAATCGCAACCCGGCGACCTTGCTGGGCTAGGCGAATGCCCGCTGCCAGGCCACTCATACCCGCGCCGATAATGATTGCGTCGTACTGCACGGTTATCGGTATGGACCTGTGGATTGCTCGTTGGCGTTAGGCGGTTAAGCCGTTTGGCAATGCGAGTCTTTCTCGGCGAGCAACGGGTGCAAGTACTTCACGCAACCCGACATCGACGCCAAGTTGGGGTAGTCCTCTTCGGGAACCTGCAACTTGTAGAGCTTGCGCAGCTCCATCACGATGTCGAGGAAGTCCATCGAGTCCAAGTCGATTTGATCGCGCAACGCTTCGTCGTCGTTCAAGCTCGAGAGATCTTCATCGGGAACGATGGTCGCAATGATGTCGAGAACAGCGGCGTGAGTTTCTTCGGGAGTCATATCTATAGGGGTCAGGTAGACCGTTAGTTAGTCGCGATACCTTCGGACCAAAACGCTGGAGTTGATTCCCAGCATTCCGAAAGAGAGGTTCATTAAAATTTCAACTTCACCGACTTCGCGGGGCTTGTTGATAACGAGGTTTCGAACATCGCAAGCCGGATCCAGCTTGTCGACGTTGATCGTGGGGTGGATGACCCCGTCCGTGAAGGTCGGGAGGTTGCCAGCCAGTTCGAGAGCCGCGGCAGCGCCCATGGCGTGACCGATGAAGCTCTTCGTGTTGTTGATGTAGGTCGATTCGCTATCGCCGAAAACCTGACGCATGGCGTCGCACTCCACCGCGTCGCCGGACGGTGTGGACGTGGCGTGGCTGTTGACCAAGTCGACGTCTTCGGGAGCGATTCCTGCCGATTTAAAGGCCATACGCATGCAGGCGTTTTGACCATCGGCGGACGGCAGGACGAAATCGACACCATCTGAATTGACGCTGTGTCCGATGACTTCGGCGTAGATTCGAGCGCCACGAGCCAGGGCGTCGTCGAGACGTTCGAGCGTGTACAGGCAGCCACCTTCGCTCACGACGATGCCATTGCGATCGACATCGAAGGGGCGCGAGGCGCGCTTCGGATCAGCGTGGCTACCGAGGGCCGATTGCGAAGCGAAGCTCGCGAAGATGCCAAAGGTGTGAATGGATTCCGAAACACCGCCTCCAAACGCGACGTCCACAACGCCGAGTTGCAGCATCTGCATTCCCTGTATCAAACCCAAATTGCCGGCGGCACAGGCTCCACCCAAGCTGTACGCGGGTCCCTTGAGACCCATATTGAGCGTGACCTCGCCCGCCGGGTTATTCGCGACCGTACGCGGGTTGTGGTGGTGCGACCAATAGCTCAAATCGAAGCCATACTGAGCCACTTCGTGAATCTGATTTTCGGTCTCTACGTTTCCGTGCTCCGTAATGCCGGTGTAGATGCCGATCTTGGCCGGGTCGTACTTCGCGAGATCGATGCTGGCATCTTGAACGGCTTCATTCGCGCAGTAAATCGCGATGGAGCCTGCGCGCGTTCCACGACGAAGCTCTTTGCGCTTTTGATGCTTGGACGTATCGAAGTTACACACGCCCGCCAGCGTTTTACCGAAGTGACGGATCTCGTAATCCGTAACACCGGAGACACCCGACAAGAGGTTGGAGCGAAACTCCCCAAGGTTGTTGCCGTTGGGGCTAGTTAGCCCAACGCCAGTGATGACTACGCGCGGAAGGTTCATGACTTGGCGTCTTCCGTTTCCGTCGCCGCAGCGTTATCAGCTTTGTTGTTCTTCTGGCGATCTTGCCCAAGGAAAACCTTGGCCGGCAAGCCAACGCCGACTTTGAGCGCGGTGCTGACAGCCTTGGACAGAATGCTTTGCGAATCGCCAAGTGCTGTGTTGACGGCGGAGAACACGAGCTCCATCAAAGCCTCGCCTATCTCGCACGTCATGATGATCGAACGCAGCGTGAGCACGCGCGGATCCTTGGCGCCGTAACGAGTGGTGATGAAATCGAGCGAACGCGTCGTCGCTTGTTTGAACTGTTGAAAGGCAACTTGCTCACGCCGACGGAAAACCGTCGCGACGATGGAGAGCGCGTTTCCGACAGGGCTGTGCATATGGCAGCGGCGCGCGCTGTCAAACTCTGAACGAATCGCGCCCCACTCCGTGAGTTCGCCAATGGTCGTACTGGTCGCGCCCTGTGAAATCTCGAGTTGCTCCGAAATTTCACGACTCGAAAGTGCGCCCTTGGAGAGCACCAACAGCCCCCAGACTCGACCGTGAATACGCTTGAATCCGAAGGTCTTGAAGAACAGCTCGAAAGTAGGGAGCTCCGCCAGGAGCGTTTCGTCGACGAAGACGGCTACTTCTCCCGGCTCGGAGTCGGGTTTGACACTTTTGAGTTCAGTGGCCATAGCGGTGGCTGGTTTGGAGTGGCGAAATAGTTGGTGGTTCGCGTCAGAACGGCTCTGAAGCGCCGAAAAGCGGGGTGGCGGAGGGACCCCCTCTTCGGATATCTGAATAATCTGATATCTGTGGGCAATAGATGCCACAGCGAAGGAGCCTCGTAAAGGCTAGATGTGCAAATGCGGACTGCTTCTCCGGCGAATGGGCGTCCTATTTATCCCAGAGGACGAAGCGCCCTGCTCTGCTTGGTGTAGGGCGCTCCTAAGGGGCGACACGGACGCGAGTTAGGTGAGTTCGTCCGTTTACCAGTCAATCGCGAGCATCAGGCAGTGCAAT
>JBLINP010000021.1:0-29005 GCA_047639415.1 Planctomycetota bacterium
GATCTGCAGCTGCTCCAACGCAATCGCTAGTGATTATCGGCCGGCCCGCATTCATCACTTCGTTGAGGACCAATCCCCAAGGCTCGTAATCCGAGGGCAGCACGAAAACGTTGCAAAGGTCGTAGAGTCGAGGCAGTTCTGTTTGGTTGCGAAAGCCCAGGAATCGAATCGAATCCATTCCCGTCTGCCATGCGGCTTGCCGAAGATTGTGCTCTTCCTCCCCGCTGCCAGCGAAGAGTAAGTAGGGCACGGGTTCGTTGCCTCTGGCAGCCAAACTGTAGTAGGCGTTCAAAAGGTCGATTGGCCGTTTGCGCGTGATGAACTTCGAAGCGAAGAGAATTACAGGACGACCCGGTTCGAGATTGAGTTCGGCGCGATAATCTTCTCGCGTGGACGAGGCGGCCTCGGCACGCTCGCGGAAAAAGTTGTTATCGACTGCGTACGGCACATTGAAGATGCGCTCATCTGAAACGCCGTGGTGGCGATAGAACTCCGCGTTGCGTGTTCCAATTGCCAAAAATCGATCGACGTTATCGAGCACGCGCCGCTGAATCAGACCCTTTACGTGGCCCTTCCAACCAGAGTCATGCAGTAGGGATTCGCCACGCATAAACACTGGCAAGTTGATCGACCGCGCCAATCGAATCGCGCGCAGGTTGACTTGATGGAACCAGCCGTGGATCCATAAGGCATCAAAACCTTTACCCTCTAGGTGCTTTCGCAAACCACGAACCATCGGCTCTGCGAAGTTCAACCGGCTCGTTCCATACCAAGAGGGCAGGAAGTGATGTCGGTAGCCTTCTACTAACGGCACGTCCCAATCGATTTGCGTTCCAAAGCCACGATCCGTGTGGCTCTGCATGGAGAGGTCGCTTAGGAAGAAAACCGTGAGATCAATATCGGGCTGTGACGCGAGATAGCGCAACAGCGGCGCCTGATACTGAATCGGGTGTGAGACTAAGTACGCGAGCTTGTAGGGCGCGTTTTTCATGCACCTTTACGGAAGCGAGGTTTCTTTTCCTCCTCCGCGTACTCGTAATAGGAGTGGTAGTAACCACCAGCCTTACCGTGCTCAGGACGCACGGCGTTGAGGATGGTACCGACTAGGTTGCAACCCGTTTGTCGCAAGCGCGTCGAAGCGGTTCGAATAGCGTCGCGCGAAACTCCGTCGGAGCGGTAGAGGAGGAGCAATGCATCGAGTTTGTGTGCGAAGTTCTCGACGTCCGCGACGACCAAGGCCGGAGGCAAGTCAAAGATGACGATGTCATACTCGGCGGACAACTCGTCGACCAGATGACTGAAATCGGGACGTGCGATGATGTCGCCGGGCTTGCCGCGATGAACTCCTGCAGAGAGGATTTCGAGATTCTCGATACCAGATAGTTGAACCGCGTCACGCCAGTTCTCGTCGTCAAGCATGACATCCGCAATGCCGGGCGAACGATTGACTGGGAAATTCTTGTGAACCCGAGGCTTGCGCAAATCGGCGTCTACTAGGAGAACTCGTTTGTTTCCACTCGCAAAGGCGATGGCCAAATCAGCGTTGGTTACCGACTTGCCCTCACCTGGAGTACACGAAGTTACCGCGAGAGTTCGAATCTCTTTTTCTCCACCGAGGGAGAAACGCAAATTGGCTCGAAGTGAGCGATAAGCCTCCGCAACCGGTCCATCGGGATCATCGCGCAGCGCCAAGAAAGCGTCCAGACCACGGTGGTTTTTGAGCGCCGCACGGAAGTCGGGAATCGCACCCAATACCGGCAGCCCGGAGACCGATTCGAGTTCAGCTTCGGTATGGATGCTGCCTTTGAATCGCTCGCGAGAGTAAGCCACACCAAGTCCACCGAGTATTCCGAGGATGGAACCTAGGACCAAAGTGAATGATACGCGCGGCGCGTATCGCAAGATCGGAACTTCGGCGGGGTCAATGAACTCTGCCGTTGAAACGGTCGCGGCGCGAGTAATCTCGGCCTCCTGTTGGTTCTTCAATAAGAGTTTCACGATCTCTGCGTGAGCTTCTAATCGACGAAGCGGACCGGCAAGTTGGCGTTCACGTTCGGGTAACTCCCCTAAGCGTTGCTCGACGATTACGATTTGCTCTTCAAGAGCGGACTGACGCGATTTAACTGCGTCGTACCGTGCGCGCATATGTAAAATCGTTCGGTTTCGAAGGTTATCGAGAGCAATTTGAATTTGTTCACGCTCCTGACCCGGATGCTCATTGATGGCAGCGAGCGTACTCTCGAGTAATTGCTCGCGATCGGTACGCATTTGTGTGAGCGCATCCAATCTTCCTCCGAGATGTTTAAGCACATGGCTTTTCAGGCCTTCGATAGTCGAAGCGATGTTGACCAAGCGGGGGTAATCGGCTTTGTAGCGTTGGGCTAGTTCGGTCTGTTCGGCCTCGAGCTCGGAGATTCGTGTCAAATAGCCTGCGACGAGCGGACCGCCTCCGAAGCCATCGACAGGGTCGCCCGTGAGGCCTGCCAGAACGCTATTGTCGCCCAAAGCATAGGCTTCGATTATGAATTCGAGTGATGCAGCCTGCGAGTCGAGGTCATTGCTTTGCGTGCGGAGCGCTTCTAGTTGCTGTTGCTTTAGCAATTTATAGGGACCGGTGTCGGTACGGTCCTGCATCTCAAACTCAGCGGTCAGCAGACTGATTTGTTCGATGTAAGAGAGCGTGATTGGATCCGCGATCTCGGTTCCGAGCAATGCAAGTGCGGTCAACTTATTGGAGTCAAGTAGCTCTAAAGCTTCGCCTAGCGCGGAGTGCGTAATCGACATGTGGACGCGCTCAACTTCGAGCTCGCTCAATCGTTCGATCAGTGATTGAGCTGCGGAAGAAACATTGATGGTCTCGGGGTGTTCGGTTTGCATCCCCGCGACTTCCTTTTCCGCCGTCTTCAAGAAGATTTGCTGCTCGTCAAGTTGTGCGTCGATGAACGAAACCGTTTGAGATGCTCGCTTACCTCCGCGACTCAAGTTGAGGTCGAAATAGTTCAGGCATATAGCGTCGGTGATGCGTGCAGCTCGACGGGGGTCAGAGTCGTTGACGGTAATCATCACGACGCCGGAGTTGCGCTCTGTTTCGATGATCCGAGTGCTTTGGACAAGTTGGCGCGTTGCTCCGGCCCGATCTTTCGTCGTAATGACGAAGTTGCGTCCCCGCACAATGCCTTCGGTGTGAAGGCTGATCTCGAGCCCGCGGTAATTGTATATTTCGCCGGGCTGGTAGTTCAGCGTGACGGCTTCCGATTTGTATCCAAATGACGAGAGGAAGCCCGGCTTCGAAAAACGCACTCGGCCTTCAATCGGAAAGTTGACTCGTATACTTTGCGGAGAATCTGCTTCGACCCGAGTTACCGCGGCAAACAATTCTCCGCCTGTGGTAGGGCCGCCGAACAAACGACGGAAGAGCGTGGCCAGAGGACGCATGCTTTCGTCTTCGACGGACGTCGTGAGCCCTAGGTGGCGATCAAAGCCCTCAATGCCAGGATGCGCCAACGTCGAATTAGGTGGCGTAGCGACCACTTTTTCGGCAATTGATCGCGATCTGATGATGGCGATTTCACTTGCTGCTGGCGGAGCCTTACCCAGTGAGGCTAGTTCCGAGAATAGGCCGTTGTCACCGTTGTCGGGGTCGATCAATACCGTAGCCGAGGAACGGTAAACTGGTGTTTGCGTTCCTACCCAGACAAACGTCAGGAAGAAAATTAGCGCTGCGGTGAACAACACCGTGAGCTTACGCCGTCGCACCAATCCGAAAACTTGCTCGAGGCTCACTCCACCTGCTGACTCAGAGTATTGGTTGTCACTCATGATTAGTCGTCACTCAGTGCTTCGGAAATGACGAGTAAGTTGGTCAAAGAGCCGACGACCGGCGCAGTGCCCGAGAGGTAGGGCAGAACTTCTTCGCGGAAGGTTCCCGTTCCGCTCTGACGAACGAAAATATAGTCACCAGGTTGAATGGCGACGAGTCCATCGACGTTGGGCGTGGAGGCGTTGAAGTAGTGAACTTCAATCTCGCTGCCGGATGTGCGCATGAGGGCGACCGTTTCGCGATCGGCTCCAGGTCGAAAGCCGCGTCCAAGAGCGAGGGCCTGCAAGGCATTAATTGGACGGTCGAGTGCGTAGGCGCCCGGTAGGTCAACTTGACCGAACAGGTAGACTTGACGCGATCCGTATTGGACAACCGAAACCGTGACGGACGCATCTACGATATACGCACCGAGAGCTTCAGTAATTGTTTCGCGCGCCGCTTCGGTAGTGTGCCCATCAATCTTGACCGCGCCGATCAGCGGAATGCTGATGTTCCCGCGCAAGTCGATGCGCTCGCCGCGTTCCGGTGTCGAAAACTCCGGGTGGCCAAAGACATTGACGGCGATTATGTCGCCTGCTCCGAGACCGTAAGCATCCCAATCAAAGTTGGTCGAGATGCTGTTCACAGGGACGTTGCCTTGAACGAGGGGGGCGGCGCTGCAACTGACTGCAAACAGTGCCAATAGCGAACTGATGCAGATGCGAGCAGTGGGGGGTAGGTGCTTTTCAGCCATCTCTGAAGCCTTCATATCTTGGGAAGGTTGGGCGCCCACAAGAGCGCCAACGGGGCCGTTATCGGCAGAGGTGGAAAAAAACTTCCGGGGTAAGTTGCCTCTCTGAGGCTTGTTTAAACAGCAATGGCGGCGGGGGTCGAATACCCCTTCCGGTGACCGCGAAGGGCGATCGTGCTTTCCCAAATGTGATCCACGCTGATTTCAGTCAGGCACAAGTTTTGGTTGGGGCAGCTTTCCAGCCAGCAAGGCGAGCAGGAGGGGGTCCGGCGATGAACGACGGAACGGCTAGCCTTCGGCGTGAGTTCGGATTGATAGGGGAACCAGCGCTTTGGAACGTCGCGAGCGGAGAACGGCACGACGACTGGCGTTCCGACGGCCGCCGCGAGGTGAATAGCACCCGTATCGCCCGAAACCAAAACTTCGGCGCGTTTCAAGATGGCCGTCGAGAGTAGCAACGGGCTTTGCCCGCACAGATTGGTGACACCAGTCCCACCGAGTTCGCGGATTTGTTCACCAAGATCGTGATCGGTCTGTGCTCCGATTACGAGGACTCGTCCACCTTCATCTAACCAGCGCCGAGCAATTTGACCGAAGCGCTCGACGGGCCAACGATTGGTGATTCGTTTGGCGCCCGGGGAGATGCACAAAATAGAAGCACCTGTGAGGCTGTAGCGAGTGAACAACTGATCGGCTTCCGATCGAACGGCTGCGTGGATCGGAAGCGGGAACTCCGCGCCTCGTGGTTGAACGCAAACGCTCGGAAGCAGTTGAAGTTGACGGTCGGATTCGTGAGCGATGTCGGGTGCTTTTGAAAGCGCGCGTGCGGCGCTTTTTCCGAGCCAACGCAAGCTGCCGACGGCAAAGCCCCGAGCGTGCGAAACACCCGCAAATAGCCTTAAAAATGCAATATCGCGCAGTTCTCGTCGCGGCGTGCTCATGTTTTGAGGAAGCCGAATTACGAGGTCGAAGTCGCGCTTTCGAATTTCAGCGGCGAAGCTTCGCGCAGAAGTTTCGCTTGGATGGTAGACCACTAGTTCGCTGAGCCATTCTGCGGTTTCGAGTAGCTCGCGTGCTCCCGGTGCACCGCGCTTGCCTGGCGAAGTTAAGAGCGTCAGTTCCGCAGACGGCCACGTGCGTCGAATCGAAGCCATGGCGGGCAGCGCGCAAACGATGTCGCCGATGTTCCCCGTTCGCCAGATGCAGATGCGACGCGGTGATGAGGGCAGTCGTTTGTGCCATGCGATACGCGTCGCGAGCCGCAAGCTCGCGTTCGTGATGGCAAGCGTCGCGTTCGCGAGATGAGTCGCGAAGCCGATGGGGGGCGTTTCCATCCTCCCCTCTTCGGATCGATTGCGAAAACGGTGGAGTGCCGTGATCGTGCGTCTGTTGTTTTATGGGCGCTGCTGCTCGAGCCAATCGAGTAATGCGGCGAAATCGGCAGGCGGTGGTGCTTTGAAATGCAGGTTTTCGGCCGTGATCGGATGGGTCAAGCGGATCTCGCTGGCGTGCAGAGCGTGTCGCCGAAGCAGCGGAGCGCCGGCAGGCAATTCGGCGCGATCCGGCCTTCGATACAGCTTGTCGAACATCACCGGAAAGCCCGCTTCGGCTGCGTGCACTCGAATTTGATGTCGGCGCCCCGTTCGCGGCATACAAGCCAAGAGGCTGAACTGACCGAAACTGGCCTCCAACCGAAATTGAGTCTCCGCGCTTTTGCCTTTTCCGAGCGGAGCGATTTGCTCGCGATCACCGGCGCCCCGCTGCGGTTCGAGCGGAAGATCGATGTCGAAGTTTGGCTCGGCGGGCGTGCCATGGACCAACGCGAGATAGAGCTTTTGAACTTCGCGTGCTCGAAACTGATCGGAAAGGCCGTCCATGGTGCGCGAGTCTCGAGCGGCGACGATCACGCCACTGGTTTCGCGATCGAGTCGATGCACGATCCCGGGACGTTCCGCGCCGCGCTGCGTTGGAAGCGGGCCGAAACGCTCCACCAAGAGATCGGCCAACGCGGCCTCATCCGTCTGAGGCGCGGCGTGAGTCAGCAAACCAGGTGGTTTGTTGATGGCGATTAAGTGCTCGTCTTCGAACAGGATTTCCAATTCAGCGGCTGAATTCGCGGCTTGTTTGGATGTGTTGGCGTCAACTTCGAGAGCCAATCGCTCGCCGCCCTGCACGCGAATGTTCGATCTCCGCACCGGATTGCCCTGGATGCGAATGCCACCACGGCGCGCGAGCTTTTGAAGCCACGCGCGCGAGCGGTCGGGAACCAGCTCGTCCAATACTCGATCAAGGCGCTCGCCCTTGAACTTTTGCGGAATGACGAAAGTGAGGAAGTTTTGAGGCATGGAAAAGGTGGAGCGCGGGTGACGGCAGGGGGAGCGTACCGTCATACTCGGCGCCGCAAGATTGCACGGGAACCACAAGCGCGTCGACGAAGAGTCGGAGATAAAGCATGAAAAAGACAAAACTGGACGGATTGCACTATTGGGGACGTTTGCAGGCCGATCGACAAATCGACTTCAACGGTTTCTTTTGGGCTCGCGAAGACGGCGGCGTTTTGATCGATCCGATGGAGATGTCGGCGGAGGAGCGTGCGCTTCTCGATGGCCTTGGGGGTGCTCGTTATGTGGTTTTGACGAACTTCGATCACCTGCGTGCAACGGCGGAATTGAAAGCCGAACTGGGCTTGGAAGTTTGGGCTCCGGCGGCCGAGCGCGGTCGTTTCGGTGACGCGGCTGCGGTCATTGATCACGAATACAGCGCAACTAGTGGATTGCCCGCAAATCTTGGAATCGACGCCTTTGAGATGCGCGGCGGAAAATCGGAAGTCGAGATGGCGCTCTACTTGAAGCCGCTCAAAGCGCTTTTGTTCGGCGACGTTGTGCGCTCGCACGAATCTGGAATCTTGCGCATGTTGCCTGATCCAAAAGTTTCCGATCGCTCCGCATTAGTCGAAAGCATCAAAGCACTCTCTTCGTTGGCACTTGACGCCGTTTTGCTTGGCGATGGCGACAGCCATTTCTATCGCGCGGACCAAGCTTTCGCCGAGTTCGTAACTTCACTCGACGAGTAGACCTCCGACTCGCTGCGAGATGCGCTACTTCGCTTCGCGTGGCGAGTCCGGCACGGTCGCAGGTGCAACCGGAGTGGGTTCTTTCGCTTGAACTCCCTCACTCTGATCGTCGCCGAGAAATCCAAGCAGCACGATCGAGGCCAACATGAGTAGGAGCAGGACAAAGGTGAACGATGGCAGAACAGTATTGTCGGCCGCGATCGGGTGCACTTTGGCTTGCTTGCGTGGCATCTCTGCTGGAGGCGGGTCTGAAATAAAGGTTTGGTTTCTGGGGTTGGCCGGTCGGGGCAAGGTTCGAGCGCACTGCGATTGCATCATCGCGGAGACTAGAGTGCTACGAGTTCGGATTCGCCCTACTGGCTTCAACCCGGCGGCCATTGGCAATTCGTAAATCGCGCTCTCTGGCGTTCTTAGATGGGCAACAGGTGCGGATTCGTAATGGAGAATGGCTCGTAATCCAATTTCGTTCTCACGCCGCATGCCCTCGACCGTTTCCCCACTTTCAGAGTTCAAGTCGTTACAAAGACTCAAATCCTCACGGAGGTTTTGTTTTGTCTTCGGCTCTTGTTCCAATCAGGCCATGGGACGCAACGGCCAATCAGATTTAGTGCGAGATTCATTCATGTCTTTCAAATCAAACGCGGCGAGCATCACGCTGCCTTCAATTGCTTTCATCTTTGCGACCGCGATTCTGAGCGGATGTTCAGGATGCTCGGACGGCCAGACAAACGTGGGCAGTTCGTCTAAGGGATTCTCGGAGAGCGGAGTGATTCGCGAACGCGCAGCCGCGCTCTGGATCGAGAACCGTCGAACGGAAGCGCTCGAGGTCATGCAGCCGTTGATGACGGGAGAGCAAGTCGAGTATGAGGACTTACTCAACGCAGGCATTCTCGAGTTTGCCCTGGCTACCGCGGGGAAAGAGTTCGATTCGGCGTACGCGCTGTTCGAGCGCGCCGGTCAATTGCGGCCGGAGAATCCAGCACCGTACTACAACATGGGCTTGATCTCGTCTGGCGCTGGCGACCTCGAAGTTGGCCTCGAGCATTTGAGGAAAGCTCACGGATTGGCGCCCGATGACTATCCCACACATTTGGCGCTCGCGAACGCGCTGGTCGATCTCGATTTCTTTGAAGCGGCTGAAACACACTATCGCGCGCTACAAGCTATCGGAATTGATACTGCCGGTGGGTGGCACCTAAGTGTGATCTATCGCTTGGGTCAACTTTTGTCGTGGGAAGGTGATCCGAAGGGGCAAGAGCTCATGCGGGATCGCGAACGTTTGGAAGAAACAGGAATCAAAGTTCCGCGCGCGGAGACGATGCGGATTGGAAACTTCGGAAAGATCACTTGGCCGCGACCGAGTGGCATACAGGTGCCGGCGCCGTCGAGTGCTTACGCTTTCACAGCGGAGTCAAAAGCGTTGCCCGCCGAGTTTCAAAACCAAGTCGGACTTGCCGCTTGGACGATCGTTGAAAACTGGAAGCGTGTCGAAGTGCCGTCGGAGAAAGCGGAAGACGATGAAACTCCGTACGAAGCCACCAAGGCTCCCAAGGAGACGATTGTTGGTGTGCCTGATATCGTTGGTTGGGGACCAAAGGGTTTGATCGTCGGTTTGCACCAATCCGACGATAGCTATCAAGTTCAAACGGTAACGGACGATTCAGTTCGGCTAGCTCGAGCCTTTGATTACGACAACGACGGCGATCTCGACATCTTGGTCGTTACAGATGCCGGTATTCAAATCTATACGACAGCCGATGTTGACGGGCAGCTGAGCTGGTCTGTGCTGGCGAGTAAATTGCCCGAACTCGGTGGAATTCCAACTGACGTTCAACCGGTCGATTTCGACCATGAAGGCGACGTCGACTTACTTCTAGTTGGTGAGTTTGGTGCCAGGCTTTGGCGCAACGACGGATTCACCGTGGCACCCGACGAAGCTAGTTGGGTGGATGCAACCGCGGACGCAGAGCTGCCCACGAACAGACGTTTCGATTGGTGTGTGATCGAAGACTTTGACACCGATCAAGACGTCGACTTGTTGATGGGAGGATCGGCTGGCGCGTACTTGGCCGACAACCAACGCGGCGGCGTGTTCAGTGATGAGTCGGGATATCTTGTCGCAGCAACCGCGATGCTCGTGAACGAACCGATCGTAGCGGACTTGAATGGCGACGCCTGGCCCGATCTGTGGGGCGGCGGAACGCAGGCTTCGCAACTCTTCATTCGCTTGCCGAGTGGCAAGTACGTCAGCGCTGCTGCAGGTGATGGACAAGGTGGCGCGGTTTCGAATCTAGCCGGCACCGACTTGAATTGTGATGGCTACCTCGATGCAACTTGGATGAGTAACGATGGTGGAGCAGGTTACATGCTCGGTATCGGTGCGGGATCGAATGCGGGTGCAGCGGTAAAGTTCGCCGATGGAGCAGTGGCTATCGCTTGGGATGATTTCAACGGTGACGGCGCGCTGGATGCCGCGGTTTCCTACGCAGATCGAGGTGAATTCATCCTGGGACAGCCCGCGCCTAACTCGAATTCGATTCGACTTTCTTTGTTCGCCGAAGAACGGGATAACCGTCGTGGATTGGGTGCAATCGTAGAATTGCGTGCTGGTCCCATTTATCGCCGCGTGTACTGGACCGGCGAACCGATCACGTTGGGACTCGGTTCTCAGCCTATGGCAGGCATCTTGAGAGTGACCTGGCCGCGCGGTGTCGAGCAGCACGATTTCGATATCGAAAGCGGTGCACGTTGGTCGATCAAACGTATTCAACGCGTCGAAGGCTCTTGTCCCTTCCTGTATACCTGGAATGGCGAAGGTTATGAATTCATAACGGACGTACTCGGAATCACGCCGCTCGGTCTGCCGATGGCGCCGGGCCAAATGGTTCCGCCGGATCACGATGAGTATGTTTTGGTTCGCGGCGAACAAATGAAGCCGCGCGTCGGAGAAGATGGCAAAGCCTACTTCGACATGCAGTTCACCGAAGAGTTGCGTGAGGTGACTTACCTCGATCGCTTGCGACTGGACGTAGTTGACCATCCCGAAGGCACGGAGATCTTTCCGAACGAACGTTTCTCCTTCCCGCCTTTCCCGGAAGCACACACGCACAGCATCAAAGACCCCTTGTCACCGATTACTGCGGTGGATGATCGCGGTAACGATTGGAAGGCATCGCTAGCCGAGATCGACAGCGATTACGCGATTCCATTCACGCCCTATCGCGGCTTGTTGACGGGCTTGGCCAAGCCTCACACGCTCGAGCTAAGTTTTGATGCCGAGCAGGTGAAGCAAGCGAAGTTGATGCGCTTGGTTTGCACCGGTTGGTTCCTGTGGAGTGACGCCAGCATCAACATCGCTGCGGCGCGAACACCGGGTGTGGATTTCGTCCCGCCCATGTTGCAAGTGCCCGATCCGCAAGTAGAAGGCGGTTGGCGTACCGTCGGTCCGCCGGTTGGTTTCCCCGCTGGCAAGCGCAAGACGATGGTGCTGGATGTCACCGATATCATTCAGCGCGACGACCCGAGAATCCGCATCTTCGGTACTCTATGCCTGTATTGGGACGCGATTCGCCTCGCGGTCGACAACGATGATGGCCCGCTTGTAACGACTTCGGTTGAGCCCGTATCCGCCAATCTGTGGCAGCGCGGTTTCAGTAAGTCGATGCACCCGCTGCCCGGTCACATGCTCGAGTGGTTCGACTGGAATGAGCTCGACGACGCGCGTTGGAACCAACACCCGGGCCAATATACTCGCTTGGGTGAAGTTGTGCCGTTGATGACCGCGGTCGACGATCAGTACGCGATCATGGGAGCGGGCGATGCGTTGCACGTTCGCTTTAGCGCCGAAGGTTTGCCCGAGTTGAAAGAGGGTTGGCGTCGCGATTACTTGGTTTACCTCGACGGCTGGGCAAAGGATCGCGACCCTAACTCGGTCGAAGCGCTGTTTGTCAAACCGCTGCCCTTTCACGGAATGAGCGGCTATCCCTATGGGCCCGACGAAGCTTTCCCGGACGATGAAGCGCATCGCACGTGGGAACGCGAGTGGAACACGCGTCCGGCACACACCTGGATTGAACCGCTGTCGCCAGGCAGAGTGGACGGATTTGGGAAGCCTTAGTTCCTGATGTCGATCCTCTGCATGAACCCAGCTGACTTTGTGGGGCGCGCTTGTTGCGTGTCCTTCGTGCTGTTGAGTTCGTGTTCAGATCTATCCGATTCCGAAGTAAAGCAGTCGGAGATTGATCCGAGCCCAAAGGATAGGCAGCCGAACATCGTGCTCCTTTTAGCGGATGACTTGGGTTGGAACGACGTGGGTTACCACGGCGGTGACTATCCGACACCGCAAATCGATCAACTAGCGCGTGACGGTACGCGGCTTGAGAATTTCTACGTGCAGCCGCTGTGCTCGCCGACGCGTGCTGCCCTTTTAACGGGCCGCTATCCTATGCGTTACGGCTTGCAGAGTTGCGCTTTGCGTCCCTGGGCGGAGGCGGGCTTGGCTTTGACCGAAACGACGTTAGCCGACGCCTTGCGGGAAGTCGGTTACACCACTGCAATCGTGGGTAAGTGGCACCTTGGTCATCATGCGATTGCGTACCTTCCGATGGCGCGTGGCTTCGATCATCAGTACGGACCATTCAACGGCGGCGTGAATTACGTCACGCATCAACGCATGGGCCGACTCGACTGGAATCGTGATCAAGAGCCGTTAGAGGAAGAGGGTTACGCGACGTCGTTGATAGCGAATGAAGCGACGCGTTTGATTTACGAGCACGATTTCGCCCAGCCGCTCTTTCTGTATGTGCCTTTCACAGCCGTGCATTCACCGCGCTCGGCTCCCGCATCGTTGGTCAAGCGCTTCAGTCACTTGGAACCCGAAGCTCGCCGGATTTACGCGGCCATGGTTTCGAGTTTGGATCGAGCCGTTGGTGACGTGGTTAAGGCACTGGAGAAGGTCGGCGTTCGCGACGACACTCTGATTTTGTTTGGCAGTGACAATGGTGGCGCGCCGGGAATGGGCGATAACGGTTCGTTGCGCGGATTTAAGGGCGAGTTGGGTGAAGGTGCCGTTCGCACTTCATGGCTCGCGAGCTGGCCCGGTCGCATTCCGAAGGGCGTGATTCAAAGCGAACCGCTGCATGTGGTCGATATTTTTCCGACCTTGCTTTTCCTCGCTGCTAACGGTGCCGAAGCCGATCAGGTTGACGGCGTGAACGTTTTTAGTGTGATTTTGGGAGACGCTTTTCGGTCGAGTGAAGACTTCCTGATCTACTCCGGTCCACGCGGCGGCGCGATGCGCAGTGGGGATTTAAAGTTGGTGATTGAGAAGCGCGTAAAGGGCGAAGACCCGGTTGTCGAGTTGTTCAATCTAAGCATGGATCCGAACGAGCAGAACAATCTAGCCGAAGTGCTCACCGAGGAACGCGCAGCTATGCAAGCTCAATTGGATGCATGGGCAGCGTCGGCGGTTCCTCCGATATCGCTGGACGCGAAGCGTCCCGATGACTTCGTTCCCCCGGAGATCTGGGGCCAAACGCGATGAGTCGCGGCCGCGTTACTTGGTTGTGCGTTTTGTTGTTCGTCGTCTTCGGGCTGGCGGATTACGCAACGCTGGTTGGAGCAGAGATGGCGGAAACGACCTTCGATTCGGGCATCTTCATGCGTTGCGCCAATCGCTCTCTACTTGACCCCGCTTTTTATTCCGCGATTCGTCCGCCGACAGTTCCCTTTTTCTACAAGTTGGTCGGCGGTGAGCCCAGCGCGGTTTTGTTCGTTCACAGTTTGCTCTCCGTCATTAGTTGGTTCGCTCTCGGATTGGTCCTGGCGAGTCTCTTCTCGAACACTGCCTTGCGCGGAATCGTCGCCACGCTCACCTGTGCATTTTCGCTGACGAGTCCCATCAACCAATGGGATGGCGTCATGATGAGTGAGAGCATCTTCCTCTCACTGATGGCTGCGACGATCGCTGTATCGATCTTTGCCGGACGCAGGTTGCTCACGACAGGGAAATTGAATCCCGGCCTAGCGATCCTGTGGTTCGTGGTGAGCTTGCTCTTCGTTGGTAGCCGCGATTCAGCAGTCTACCTCTTCGCGATACCGTGGTTGAGCTTGCTGGTTTGGTTCGTTTTCACGAAGGTTCGCAAGACGAACAGAGGTCAGAGAACGACAGGCATAGTGAGCGCGCTAATTGCGGGCTTGGTGATTCTCTTCGCCGCTCAAGTGTCGCTTCACTCATCCCAACGTTGGCACACACCGCTCGTCAACGTGGTGCTCAAGCGCGTGCTTCCAGATGCAGAATTGCATCAGTCATGGATGACGCGCTATGACTTGCCTAGTAACGCGATCTTCGAGGGACAAGTCGATAAGTTCGCCTGGAATCGCGTTCCGGACAACATTCAACTACGCAAGCTATTGGGCAAGAGCCCCAAGCTCGCCAATATCGAAAAATGGCTTCAAACCGTCGGTTTGAGCTCGTATCAGAGACATCTGACCTTCGATGAACCCGTGCGTTCGGTGCGCGAAGCGATTGACAGTTTGGATCGCAGCGTGAATCCGATTCCGCCCGTTGGGCCCGGCGAACGCGAGGCGAGTTATAGCGAGGGGGCGGGCATCACGAGTTGGTCGCAGATGCTCACCAAGGCGCTTTACTTCCCGCTTCCCGCTCCGTTTTGGGTGGCGTTGACGGTTGGATTAGGCGCCGTACTGCTCGTGTTCAAACGATCTGCGTCACGTGCGCCCACTGTGCTGACTGTCTGCCTCATCGTTGGTGTCGGAAGCCAAGCCTTCATTACTTGGCACGGCGATACCGCGGAAATCGCGAGGCATACTTTGGTTGTTGGCGTGCTGCTGCGAATCGCAGTTGGATGCGCGGTCGCTATTTTGATCGATACGTTGATGAAGCGGGAAAGCGCGCCGGTCTAAACTAGCGCTGCAATCCAGCCGATTGCGATCAGTAACGCGGCGACTATCGAGCAATTCGATTGAAGGCGCTCGCTCGTCAACACTTCCGATCCAAGCCGGCCGAGAATCGCGCCGATTAGTAAGCCGGATGCGAAACCGGTTCCGTGCGCGACGACGTCGGTGTTGACGCCCGACATGCCGAGTTGCCCGAGGAAGAAGGAGCCAAAAAGGAGGGGCGACCAGATGTAGAGCGCTCCAATCTTTTGTCGGCGACGCTGCGCCCACAAACAAGCGACGTAGGTGCCGATGGCGCCGAAGACCGAAGTGGACGCGCCGATTGAAAGATGCGAAGGGTCCTGAATGATCGCGTTGAGCAGTGTGCCGAGAATTCCCGAACCGAGCATGGCGAGTAAGCCAACTCCGGTGCCGAGAAGATGACTCGCGAACGCGATGAAGAATGCGCCAAAGGCCAAGTTGCTCGCCAAGTGGAGTAGATCGGCGTGCAAAGTGAGCGCAGTAATTGTGCGCCACCATTCGCCCGACAAAATGGCTTCGGCGTCAGCGCGTCCGGCCGTATGCCAGGGCAAATGAAACAGCCCTTCGCGGTCCACCAAGAAGAAGGTGACGATCACGATTCCATACCAGAAGGCCGCCTGCTTTCCGTTGGCGAGCGTAATGACTTTCGCCGGCCTAGGCGGCCAGTTCCGATTCTCCTCAGCGTAGTGCGACAGCTCGAACTGTGCGCGCTCAAATTCAGGAGCTGGAACCGCCAAGACTCTGTCTTTGCCCATAGCGATTTCGACGAACGGAATATGCTGCGCGTTCAATACCAAGGCGTACTCACGCACGCTCTTCGCGTTGCGTGCACGGTAAACCTCAACATGTTGTTCTTGGAGTTCTTCCACGGGTGCATATCTTGAATTGAACTTGGCAGATTAGCGAATCGTATCGCTATAGTCCGCGCATGGATGTCAATACAACCACTTGGATCGTCGTTCCGCTATTAGGCGGTGTGATCGGATATGTGACCAACCGCCTGGCCGTTAAGATGATTTTTCGGCCGATTAAGCCCATCAATATTTTGGGCGTGAAAATCCAGGGGGTCATCGGCCGTAGGCAAGCGGAACTTGCGAAGAGTATCGGGCGAGTGGTCGGCGATCACCTCGTGCAGAGCGACGACATCATGAAAGGCATGAAAAACGTCGACTTGGAGCCGTTGCTCACCAAAGCGATCGACCGCGGCTTGGAGTCGAAAGTGGAACAACTGCGTGCGCTGCCCCTCATCGGAAGCTTCCTAACGCCCGATCGCATCGATGATCTAAAGGGCGCAATCGTGAAGGGTATGATGGGGGAGAAGGATGCGATTTTCGAAACGATGGAAAAGGCCGTCGAAGACAACCTCAACATCGAAGACTTGGTTCAAGAAAAGGTCTCGGCCTTCTCCGTTGAACGTTTGGAGTCCTTAGTTCTCGAAGTCGCCAACCGCGAGTTACGCATGATCGAAGTTCTCGGCGGAGTATTGGGCATCCTAATTGGCGTGGCCCAAGTCTTCATCATTTCGTCGCTCTAACTCGCTCACGATTCTGAAACAGCGACTCTGTAATCAAAGTTATCGCCACGAGCACTCCAGCCTATAAACCCAAGGACCACATTCCCGTCCTCGATGGTCTGCGCGCCATCGCGGTTTTGCTGGTTATGTGGGAGCACATTCCGCTCAACCTAGATAACAAGGTTGAAGGCACCATTCGGTTGATCGTTCAGCCTGGCTATCTGGGAGTCGACCTCTTCTTCGTGCTCTCCGGCTTTCTGATTACGCGCATCTTGCTGGTCGACAAGGAGCAGGGGGTTCCGCTCCGCTTCTTTCTGATGCGCCGACTGCTGCGCATCTTTCCGATCTACTACCTGACTCTCTTCGTCGTTTTTCTCTGGCGCGGCGGACCTGAGCTTGTTTGGTGCGCCGCCTACCTCTCGAATTTCTGGCTCGCATTCAATTCGATCGCCACGCCGCTAGGGCATACCTGGTCGTTGGCTGTCGAAGAGCACTACTACTTGTTGTGGCCACTGGCTGTGTACTTGTTGTCGCGACGCAAGAGCTTTTTGCTGGCGAGCGTCGTGCTCATACCGGTCGCAATCGCTGCCGGTTTCTACGCCAACTACTATTTCGCGCCCAACTATCAGCTCAAGAACGTCTCCGCCGCTCGTGATTTCATTCAGTACGGCACGGTCTTTCGCATGCTGTCACTCTCGCTCGGCGCGGTGCTTGCCTATTGCGAAACCGCGCTGCGAAAGAGCGGTTGGCGCACACTTCTCCTCGCACTCACTATCGGAATTGGCGGGTACTACTTCGTTTGGTATTCGGGATTCCACCCATTGTTCGGCGCACCCAACCGCGCCTGGTTGCCCGCGGCCTGGTTGGTGGGTTTCTCCGCGATTTCTACCGGCTGGGTGCTCTTAGCGCTTTCGCTTCACCTCATCGGACATGGACCGCAACGACTCCTGTCGAACGCTCCACTACGCGCGATCGGCCGTATCAGTTACGGACTCTATCTCTATCACTATCCGATCTACTTCGCGCTCGATCTGCCAAAGTACCGAGGAGGGCAGGGCGCACCGGTGTCGCTTCTCTTACTTGCCGTCGGACTGACGTTTTTAACCGCGACGATTTCGTATCAGTTTATCGAACGTCCGATCCTGCGCATTCAACAGCGATATCGAGCGAAGGCGTAGTCAGGCTTTGGTTGTCGGGCTCCGTTAGTGGAAATCCCTGACGAAGCCCAGTGCTCTCACGTAGACGCGCGATGCGTCCTGCCAGCAATTTTAGTCGAAGGGATCGCTGAATAGAGCGCGATTCACATAGGAAACAGAGTGATCCGTTTCGCCTTTTTCCTGCGTGAGAAGTTTCCAACCGATGAAGCGCTGGGCTCTTGCGTAGTCCTCGCTCCCGGGAGGAATGGACAGGTACAGGGCCATAGCCTCGTCGTAGCGCTTTTCCCGAATGGCAAATCGCGCAAGGCTGAACAAGTCGTTCTCGTCGACCGAATCCAACCCACTAATGGTGAATCTAATTTTTCCATTGGGGCCCTGAAACTCGCCAGCATGAACGACGGGCTGAATTCTTTCGGACGAGTTCAGGGGATCCGCAGTTTTCGAGAGTGAGGTTTTTTCACGCGTCTGAAAGACCTCGACTCGATGGAATAACTGGCCCAGCGGTTCGAAGCGACCGTCAGGAAGGGTAATGCGTAGCGAGCGATCGGGTACAGGAATGGCTTCGCTAATCGCGTTCACATTGACTATCGTCACGAGGACCAGCACGAATGCGCAGATACCAACGACAGTGAGTAAAGCGGGGTGTTTCATTACGCGATTTCAATTGCCGATTCCAGCGAGATAGACGGTGTCGTGAGGTTACTGGGTCGCGCGCGATAGTGTGACTGAGTACTTACAACACAAAGCGCCGCTGTGCACGTTCGCGAACGGCTTGGTCTGGATCCGCCAGTAATCGACTGAGCACCTCATCGGGAATCTCGAGTGTTCGGGGCATACTGTCGATGACTTGATAGCGCACGACCGCTGAAGGATCACCCAGCGCGTCGACCCAGTTCACGACGCTGGGATCGTCGCGTACGCCAACGGCTTTGTAGATCAGGATTCGACCGTGTGCTGTTCCTGAAGTTAGGGCAGCTAGCAGGGCGCTTGCGTATTCATCGTCGAGTTCGACTTCGAACGACTCCAACGGCATCACGTGCTCACCGGCTGCGATGCTGTTCAACCAGGTGAGGGCGCGGTCGCGACGATTTTTAAGCTCGAGTTCGCGCCGCTCGGCGATGGTTTCATTGGAGGGCAAGTCGAACATGCTGCGCCCCAGGAAGGAGCCGACGAGCACCACGGGACTCCAGGCTATGCGAACGGGAATCCACGCACACTCGGTGTAGTAGTGTTCTTCCATTTCGATCCCACGCCAGAGATCGCGAGTGTCGTCCCAGGCGTTGTCGGCAACCGCGATCGGATGCGCGATGAAAGTGTCGATCAGGATCGCGCCAAGGCCAATCGGCACAGTGAGTGGCAGACTCGCGTAAAACGCGGCGTTGGATTCGGGCACCATCGATAACTCGAAAGCATTCCACACGGGGCGGTTGTAGCGATTCGCGAATGCGCAGCCGCTCAACGCTGGCAAAATGCTAAAGATCACTCCCAAACAAGCCAGTCGAATGAAATGCTTCACTGCGTGTTCTCCTCATTCGGCTCGAGCGGCCACAGGCAACGCCAGAACCAATCGAATCCGAACACGATCGGAGTTGCGAGCGTGGCGAGGGGAGCGATTAGCACACGACGTAGCGAAGTTTCGTCCTTCGGTGTCCACAGCAATTCGACGGTGTCATCCCAAGCGTCGTCAATCGCTCGAACGGGATTGACGATCAGCGCATCGGTGCTCACTGCTACCAGTCCGACGGGGATTGAGATGGGCAGCAATATGAAGCGTGTCGACTGAGCCGACGGCGTCAGATGGTCGTTGAGCAAATCGACGGTACGTCGATGCTCACTATCGAGGACTGTGCAGGCGCTCGAAAGCATGATCGCCAAGCAAACCGCGATCCAGGTCAGTCGCTTCATGAAAAGATAATACGTCGTCAGCTGTGAGAAGTCCCAGTTCGTCAAGCATTGGTGAGCCGCCGTCAGTCGGCGATTTTGTTAGCGGGTTTCCTACGCACTTGTCCCGATCCGAATTCGCCTGCTGCAACTGCTGAGGAGGAGTTAGGATATCTGCTTAGGCGCGACGAGTCTCGGTCAGTTGCCGGGGTTCATGGCCAGAGCGCCGACTCTTCCGAGAGGGCATTTCATGAACGTTAAGCACATCTTGCTCACGACCGACCTGTCACCTGAATCGCTACATCCCTGCAAGCCAGTCGGCGACCTCGCACGGACTGTTGGCGCTCAAATTACGCTGTTGCATGTGCTCGAAGAGACTCGCATGGCTCCCCATGGTGCGAGTCTTGCGCCGCCCGTCACGCCGCTCTTTTCAGAAGAGCACGAAAAGCACGCCGAGCTCGTGCTCGAAGAGCAGTGCGCCTATCTCGGAGCGGACGTAGATGTCACGACGCGAGTCCTGCGTGCCAATGACATTGCGACGGCCGTTGCCGATTACGCTCACGAAAACGAAGTCGACTTGATTTGTCTGTCGACGCACGGCCGGACGGGATTCCGCCACTTGGTGCTCGGTAGCGTTGCCGAAGCGATCATTCGTCGATCAAAAGTTCCGACCTTGTCGTTCCCGCAACCGAAGTGACCGCAGTAGAAAAAAATCAGCCCGCCTTGATTCGATCAAGGCGGGCTGTTTTTTTATCGGTCGAATTTGGTTCAGTTCGACAGGCGATAGCTCAAGTTGAGAGCAAGCCTTCGCGAATCGCTAACCGTGCGAGCTCCGCGGCGGAGTGACAATCGAGTTTGCGCTGTAAGTTTTCGCGGTGCTTCTTGGCAGTTCCGAGGCTCATGCTCAAGTCGCGTGCAACTTCTTTGTTGGCCTTGCCGAGCGCTAGCAGTTGAAAGACTTCGCGTTCGCGGGGAGTCAACGTGGAGATGCGACTAGTGATGCCAGCGGATTCGTCGCTTGGCACTCGGTACCTAGACATCAGACCGGCTGCAACTTTAGGCGAGATGAACGGATCGCCTCGGTAGACGGCTTCAATCGCCAGGAACAGTTCGGCTGGCTCGGAGTCTTTTGAGAGATAGCCGTCGGCGCCCGCGGTCAGAGCTTGGTCGACGAAGCGCTCGCTTTCGTGCGCAGTCACCATCAGCACTTTGCAGCGTGGTACGGCTTTGCGGACCATCGGAATGGTGTCGATGCCCGACAGTCCGGGGAGCGTAATGTCGAGCAGCAGAACGTCGGGGCGCGCTTGCTCGATGGCTGCTACGCCTTCGCGCGCGTCGCCGCAATCTCCAACGACTTCAAACTGCGGCTTCGCAAGCAGCATGCTTCGAAAAGCCGCGCGAATCATCGCTTGGTCTTCGATGAGGTAAATTCGAATTTTGGGCTTATCCACGGTCTTTCACTCTTTCGATGATGGGCACCAATTAGGATCTGAATGTGTCCTACGCAGAAATTGTAGGTGCTAGTCGGAATTCGTATGACCGGTAATCGAGCGCGTTGCCGATTCTACGCACTAGTTCCTATTCCTCTACGCCAATGGTATGGTCGAAAGGGCTGAATCACTCTTCGGATTGATGCCCGTGCATAGAAGGCTCGACCTGACTCGGTGCGCAACAGTCGGGTAAGACCTTGGGACCGATGATCGATAATCCGCCGCGTGCAATGGTCGATATGCCGAGCAAGATGAGCGCGGGTCCGATCATGAACCGCGCAAACTTCTGAAGTTTGATAGGTGCGATTAGTGGCGCCAAGCTTACTCCGATTAAGGCCGGCGCTGTTCCAAGTCCAAACACAAACATGCCGAGTCCTGCGGATGGGGGATCGACTTGTGTTCCGAGAGCTATGGCGCTCCAAGAAAGTCCGCAAGGCAATAAGCCGGTGGAGATGCCGATGCCAAAACTACGCGTGAGTGGTGAGAGACCGAGAATGCCGTTCCAAACTGGTTCGATCCATTTGATGGCGCGTCGTATCGGTCCGTGCGCGTTGGGGAAGCGAACGCCCATCGACGCGAAGCCGCACAAGATGATGGTGATACCTGCAAGCCACGCGAAGCTTGTCCGCGCGGAAACGATCGCTTCCGGTTCCATTCGAAGTTGGGTGGTCGAATGTGCGAGTAGCGCGGCAGCGGTTCCGAGGATTGCGTAGGAAAGGGACTTGCCGATGACGTACAGCGAAACTTGAAGCGGTTGATGAAACGCGCTCTTCGAACCGCTCGAAGCCGCGAGAGCGAATCCTCCGCACATGCCGACGCAATGTAGCGAGCCCAGAAAAGCGAGTAGGAAGAATGGCGCGATGTTCTCAAGCGAAGGCATTGGGCTTAGTGAGTCGCGTGCTCTTCTTCAGAAACGGTTTTTGGATTGTGACGCTCATCTTCGGGCGGCAAAAAACCCATGCGAAGCGGCGTGGACGTGTCAAAGCGGGAAGTCATCGCCTCACAAGCCACGACGCAATCTCCGCAACGAATGCAGAGCGCATGATTGGTCATGCCATCGGGATACAAACCGGAACCTGATCGTTCGTGCTCTTCGTCTTCGAACTCCATCTCGCGCGGCAAGAGGTCGATCGGGCAAACCTTGTCGCAGATGTCGCATTCGATGCAGGCGTCGGGGTTGGAGAACTCAACTCCATTCGATGTCTTGGGACCGAGGATCGCGAAGTAGACACCCGACGGGCACCAGTCGTGGCAAAATGTCAGTCCAACTCGATCGAGGGTTCCCGAAATGAGAGCGGTGCCGACGACTATTAGGCCAACCGAGATTCCGATCGCCAAATTGGATCCTTCGATGAAGACGCGCCAGTCGATCCAAAAGATGAAGACGATGAGGGTGAGTAGAATGGCTACGGCGATCAGTGAGCTGATTCGCATAACGCGCGTTTTGCCGGTGCCTTCACGCCAGCGAAACCATTCGGCGAGACGGGCCAGCGAACCGTAGGGGCACATGTAGCCGCACAGGTAGCGGCCAAAGAAACGGCTGACGACGACGATCAGGATGTTGAGACCGAGGAAGGGAAAGGCGAAGGCCTTCGCGGCTTCCACCAGCCCGACTTGCTCGCCCATGACCATGTGACGGCCCGACCAAAAGTCGAAACGCATGATGTCCAAGAGCGGAAGCAGCGCGACGCCAATCGTGAAGGCCGTTCCAATGATCCAGCGCCACCAGGTGTATCGATGAAGTTTGCTGCGCGCTTTGCCGATGCCAAAGAGCACCTTCTCCCGAACCTTGCCGATGGCCATTTCGAATCCTTAGAGCAACCAGTCGCTCTTGTCGTGTCTCACCGCAACGATCGGACTCGTGGCCTTCTTCAATATTTCGTAAGCGGTGCTACCGAGAACAGCGGATGCGAATCCGGTCGTGCCGTGTGTGCCCATTACGATCAAATCGGTGCGTTCTTGCATGTCAAGAACGGTCGGCACTGGTTCTTCAACTACGAAAAGAGAACGATGCGGACGACCATTCCAATCAAAGTCGGCGATCACTTTGTGAAAGTGATCTTCCGTCGATTGACGCAAGTCATCAATGACGTAGGAGGGCGAAAGGTCCGGATATTCTGGATTGCTGGAATAGGCGAAGGTGGGCACTGAGAAGCAGTGAATTACAGTGATCTCTGCATCGAAAATTTCTGTGAGCTCAAGCGCAACTCTGAGCGTCTGCGTGCATTCGTCGGACAAATCGATCGGAACCAAAATCTTGCGGATTGGTCGGGGTTCATCGTTTTGGATCCACACCGGATGCTTCGACGAAGCCAAGATCGAACGGGCGGTGCTGCCGAAGTCCAAAAGACCTTTGGGTTTGTGAGGGCCGACAAAAACGTAAGTCGATCCGATCGGTAGTTGCGCCGTTTGATCGAGAATCGACTTAGCCGGGGTGCCGGGCAGAATGCGAAGCACGCTTTCCAAAGGCTGATCGTTGACTTTTGCATCAGTAAAGCAATCGGCGAGGTGCTTGTTGATCGACTTGGATGCTTGCGTCAATGCTTCGGCGTTGAGCGTGGCAATGCGAATCGGATCGGCGCTACGCCAGCGAGCACTTGGAGTCTGAACGGAATGAATCAGTTCAACGGCAGCGTTCGTTTTCGAAGCGAGAGAGAGTGCCGCGCGTATAGCGTGGTCCGATCGCCCAGATTCATCGACGCCGACGATCACTCGTTCAATAGGCATGGGTAATTCGTCATTGGGGTTCACGGTCGGACGGGCTTGAATGGACCCACTAAAGAGTAGGCCTCTCAGCACTGTCGGGCTTCCGTCTAAGTGCGTAGCTCGGATCGAACATGTGCGCGTTCAGAACTTAGACGTAGCGAATTGAAAACGACGAGGGCACTGGAGACGACCATCGCGGAAGCGGCGAATATGGGGGTTAAGCGGCCAGTAGCGGCGAGTACTAAGCCAATGGCGTTGTAGCTAAACGCCCAGGCGAGGTTCCAGCGGGCGGTGTGCACCGTGCGGCGAGCCAGGTCGAGCAAGTCGGGTAGAGCTGACAGATCCGCTCGTAACAAATTGACTTCCGCTGCCTCGAGACTGGCGGCGGAAGCGCCGGACACCGAGATACCGACGTCAGCCGTTGCGAGCGCAGCGGCGTCGTTGATGCCATCGCCGACGAACAGGACGCCTTCCGGTCCGGCGGATTGGATCGCCGCAACTTTTTGCGCGGGGAGCAATTCGGCTTGCACGGGAACGCCCAGTTCGAGGGCGAGCGCTTGGGCCGGTGCGGTCGCATCTCCTGTCAAGATCGTCGGAGCGAGATGGCGTCGAGTCAACCGACCGAGAACTTGGCGCGCTTCAGTCCGCGCTTCTGCGCGGAAGTCGAACTCGGCCACGACGACGCCGTCATAGGTGAGCGCGACCGTCGTGGTTCCATCTTCAGCGGTGTTTATACGAGCACCGCGACCGAGAAATACGGCGTGCCCATGGCTCGTTCCGCGAATGCCACGACCGGGCAAGACTTCGCGAGCTTCGATGACATCAGCCGATCCGATGGATGGCTGGTCGGTTCGCGCGCGCCAAGCGCGGACGATCGCTCGTCCAATTGGATGTTCGGTAGCCATCTCCATGATGGCCGCCAATCGCAAAGCTTTTGCTTCGCTCCAACCGTTCATGACGCGCAGCTCGATCAAACTCACCTCGCCCGAAGTGAGTGTGCCGGTCTTGTCGAAAAAGACGCGTCGAGTGCGTGCTAAGCGTTCGAACACATCGCCGCTGCGCACCAGAATCCCGCGTCGCCAGGCTTCGCCAAGCGCTGTCCAAACGGCGAGTGGAGTTGCTATTCCGAGGGCACAAGGGCAGGAGATTAAAACCACTGAAAGTGCGCACATCAGGGCGTATTCGGGTCCGCTGTGCGTCCAGTGATAGATGGCCGTGATGCAAGCGGTCAAAAGGACGAGGGGGAGCAGGATCCTGGCGGCGCGATCGGCGAGCAACATGAGCGGCGCGCGCTGTTTGAGAGCCTCGTGGAGCAAGCGGTCCATTTCGTCGCGAACGCGTTCGCCGTAGGTTGTTTGGGCTTGAATCACGAGCTCGCCTTCGCGAACGCGAGAGCCGGCGAGTACGCGATCCAAAACGCCCACGGATCGCGACTGTTCTTCGCCGGTCAAACGCGAAGCGTCCAGTTCGGCCACTCCGCTGATCACGACGCCGTCGATGGGGACGGCTTCATCGCGACTGACGCGCAAATGGTCGCCTAGACGAATCGCGTCAATCTCGACGCGTTGTTCACTTGCCCCGTCGATTCGAAGCGCTGGTTCTTCGGCTTCAGTCAGCGAATCGATGCGCGCATGCGCTCGATCCTTAGCGCGCGCATCCATCCACTTGCCGAGGGTGTAGAGCACGAGCACGATGGAAGCTGTTTCGAAGTACACCTCGCCGGCGGCGAATAAGGTGTTCCAGAGCGAGAGTGCCCAGGCGGAAAAGGTGCCGGCGATAACCAGCGCGTCTGCGGAAAGGAAGCGACGTAGCGCCAGAATTGCTTGAAGGTGTGGAATGCCCAGCAGGAACATGACCGGCGTCGCGAGTGCGAGCGAGCCGAGACGCAATATGCCGTGCATGGCATCGGCAGCTTCGCTGTCCAACTCCGCTCCTCCGCCCGATTCGATCAGTTTGCCGTAAAGCGCGATGGAGCAAACCATGACTCCCATCGAGAGAAAAGCGGACAAGACAATCCGCGCGAGAAGGCGATCGGAATGTCCCTTCATGTCGCCGCCAGTTAGGTACCAGGCGACGAAGCATCCACTGCAGCAAAACTGGTCTCCGTCATCGGTGGACTTTGCTTGAACGGAAAGAGGGAGCCCGCAGTGTGTGCAGGCTCCCATCGTGAAATCGGAAACTGGAGTCACTCGGCGGGTGCTTCGACGCCTGGGGTCTCACCGAGTGGACTCTCGTTGATGAAACCCTGAAGCTGAAACTCGAGGACGTACCAAGTGAAGAAGGTACAGAAGGCGAGATAGAACACCATCAGGTACCACGGCACTCCGCCTTTGCCATAGTTGAATTTGGCCTGTTCGTGGTCAACGAGTTCACCCGTTTCAAGATCGCTCATGTTGTCCTCCTGTCAAGCGGCGTTCCGCTCTTTCCTGTTCTTCGAAACGCTCGAACTTCTCCAGCATCTCGTACTTCGGGCTTTCGATGTCGCGGAACTGCCCAGTCATATAAGCCCACGCCAAAAGGCAGATAAAGCCCATCGCCACGAAGGCGTAAATGATGAGCGGGTCGAACGCAAAGCCCGCCAACTCATCCTTCTTGATGGTCTTCATGAAAGTGAACAGCTTGTAGGTGAACATGCACCCTGCGCCTGTCACTGCCAGCGTGAAGAAGATGTGGTAAGCCCGCTTGGCGAAGGGCGGTTTTGCTTTGGTTGAACTCACGGTTGGGGATCTCCTTTATAAGTGCTTCCGATCCATTGAAGGTAAGTCACGAGTGAGAAGCCGTCCTTCTTGGGCGAGCCGTCCTCATTGAAGTAGTAGCCGTATGCCGGCATGACCGAATTCGGAACCACGTTCTTCGGATTGATGAGGTGAGCAATGTGCCAATCGTTCGTGCGCTTGCCGTACTCTCGAGTGAGGTCCGGACCAACTCGTCGGGTGCCCCACAAGTGAGGTTGATTGAGAGCGTTGTTGTACTCCTGAGCAGTCGACGGAGGACCGAAGCGTTGCTCTTCGTTCGAAACGACTCGGACGTACTGACTGTGGCAGTGCCAACAGGCTTGTCCAATGTAGATGTCTCGACCGGTGGCCAGCGCATCGGCATAAGTCTCGGAAGAGACCGAACCGAAGGCTTCCTTGAAGGATTCGGGGTAGCTAGTCGAGAGCTCGACGAAGGACTGGCTCGGTGTCTCGGCCAGTTGCTCCATCGTTTGATATTCCATTCCGTGATAGTTAGAGAGTGACATCACGGGAAAGACAATGCTCAAGACGAAAGCGAGTGCGAAGCACCCGATTCCGGCGACAAAGGTAAGTGTGTAGAAACGTTCCATAGCTATTCCTTTCTTAGTTGGCGTCGACGGGGATTAGATGATTTTCTTCGACGTACAGGACGTCACTCTTGGCGGTCGCGTACATGTTGTACAAGAGGCACAACACGCCACCGATAAGTAGAGCGCCCGAGAAGGTGCGGACCCACCAGAAGGGCACCGACATTTCGATGATGTCGCTCCAGTGATTGAGTTCACGCTGCATGAAGCCGTGAACCAAACCGGCAATGGTGAGGTCGATGAACATGACTACGATTCCGGAAACCGAAAGCCAGAAGTGCCATGAGCGCAGAGCTGTCGACTTCCATTCGCGACGGACCATCCGTGGCCAAAGCCAGTCAATCACACCGAACAACCAGAAGGTGAAAGTGCCGAACATGATCAAGTGAGCGTGAGCGACAACCCAGTCGGTGAAGTGGATGATCTTCTGAAACATCCAGGTCACTTGGAAAGCGCACTGCAAACAGGTCAGGAAGTACATGATCGCGCCGGCGTAGAACCAGCGAATCGCAAAGCTAGTTCGCAGGGCGCTCCACTTGCCACGCAGGGTCATGAAGAAGTTCACGACGACTGACGTAACGACGACTTCGATGGCCAAAGTTGTGGTGATGGCCCCGAATTCCACGTAGTCCGGAATCGGACTAATCAGGAAGTGGTGAACTCCGCCCAACGGATAGAAGAAGGCCAGACCCCAAAACCCAATAACGGACAGAGAATGGCTCCAAATGGGCTTTTTGAGGATTAGAGGGACAAAGAAGTACATCAATCCCCAACCCATTGGCGTGACGTACAAACCGACCAAGTCGTGAATGAAGAGGCCGGTCACGGCGGCTCCTGCTGCACCGGGTAGAACCCACTCGGGAATGATGTTGCCCATCAAGTAGGTGAGCGCGAGCCAGACGAAGCCCGAGATGAAGTACCACAGGGTTACGTAGAACTTTTGCTCGCGTGCTTTATAGATCGGCACCATAAACTGGGAGATCAAAAGGACCGCCCCGATCGTGACGATCAGGTCGACGGGAATCCAATTCATCTCGAAGCTTCCGGGGCGGAAGCCGGTCGGCGTTTCACCCCATTCGATTGCTTGCGCGTGATTGTAGAGGAAACCGGTGAGGCTGGAGATCAGGGCGAATTGCCAAACGACAAAGATCACCATCCCCAGTTTTTTGGAGAGTACTTTGTTGCCGGTCAATCTCGGAACGGCGTAGTAGGTCATCGCCGTGAAACCATTCACCAACCAGCCGTATGCGGCTAGGTTGGTGTGGAAGAGTCGGATGTGCCCTGGCGATAAAAGTTCAGAACCGGGGAACGGGTAGAAGCCCAGGAACTGAAGCGAATAGAGGAAGCCCGCTGACATGCTGATCAACAGCGCCACGCAGGCGGCGATCAGGTGCAGTTTGACCAGCTTGTAGCTGACCAGGGGCTCGTTCGATAATTGTGGTTGCATAGTTTTTGCCTCAGTTCTTTTTCGAGAGGCTTTGAACGAAATGAACGAGGTCCCAGATTTCCTCGGGCGTCAAACTTCCGCCGTAGGCGGTCATTGGAGTTCCGTTGACTCCAGTCGATATGGACCGATAGAGGTCTTCGGGTCCCGATCCCGCGCGGAACACGCCGGTCGTTAGATCTCGCGGAACGATCGGATACCCCCAAGCGTCATTGAAGCCCGCTGCCGAAGGACCGTCGCCAATCCCAGTTTCCCCGTGGCAAGTTGCACAGTTGGCTGCGCCCTTGTCCAAGTACATGGCGCGTCCCCGCGCGATCGAATCTTCGTCGACTTCTCCTTCAGGCGCCGTCGGATAGACAGCGCGAAGGTACTTGGGATCCCAACCTTCAAAGACGATCTCGGCGACCTCTTCGGGATCCGGAATCTCTTCATCTTCCGTCGCGAGCGTCAGCATCAATTGTTCGAACTCGCCACGAATCGCGATGTAGCGAACGTACTCGGTCAAATCCCAGCGCAGTTCAACGCTCAAGAGCCGGAAGTCGGGCATCGACGAACCCTTCAGGCCGCGCGTGATCGTGTTGAAGATGTCGCGGCGAAGCGGGCGACCACCAGTGTCGGTGCTCGTGAATTTGAAGATGCCGTGACGGAAGTTGCGAGGACGCGGTTCGAGATAACGAGAAGCAGCACCTGCTCCGTCACCCACTCCGCCGTGGCAACCCATGCAGTGGGTCTCGTAGGCTTTGCGACCCGGAGCCAAGCGCGGAAGCTGAACGAAGTCACTCTCGGCGACGAGTTCCGAGTCTTCCCCGAGCCATTCTTCGCTGGTGCTTTGAATGGCCTCAGTCAGTCCTGGTTCGTATTCCGCCTCGAAGGCGGCGATCCCCTCGTCGAGAGGACGATCGAGCTCAGACCGCATGCTAGTTCCGAGCTCTT
>JBLINP010000022.1:0-28537 GCA_047639415.1 Planctomycetota bacterium
TTGGATGTCGACGTCAAACACGCCCGACTCTCCTGCTTGCGCTGCTGCTTCGATCACCGGCAAAACATCCGAACCCGATTCGCGGACGGCAATCAATTGGCGCAGTCGTTTGAGCGCCCGAAATTTAACGCCCGCAACCGCCGTCTCGTCGCGCATATCGAAACGCTCCCAGGTGTCGCGATTGCGCCAACCACCGGAGAGCAAAGCTTCCATCACCATGAGTCGTGCGAACTCTTTTTGCTCCCAGGTTTCGTCGACCCACTCGCGTAGGACATCGCCCAAAATTTGACGTGCGTGCCCCGAGAGTTCTCTTCCCCGAACAATCGCGCTCGGAGTCTCGTTGTATCGCGCCAACGATTCGAGCCCGGGCATTCCGTCGTCATCTTTGCCTTCAGCCATTGTGGCCATGCGCCTTCGACGCAGGTAATCGATGGAACGATTGCGACAGATTCCAAAGATGTACTGTTCGAATGAAAACTGCTGATCGAAGTCGCCGATTCCTCGGACTGCGCCCAACATCGTTTCCTGCACGACGTCTTCGGCCGCTTGGTGATCGCGCGTGCGACGCAATGCGTAGGACAGCAAGCGCCCACAAAAAGCTTGCTCGACCCGTTGCCACTCGGCGTCGTCGAGGGCCATCAAAAGTTTGATGTCGGGCTTGGGTTCTTGCATGGGATGGTCCTTTGATTGGACTCCAAAATTATAGGATTCCCGACCGCTCGTGACCCGAGCGGCCTTCCGCTCTACCGCAATTTCTGCGTCTCCGGCTAACCGATCAGTACAAAGATCGAAATAAGCGTGATCAAACCGCCCAAACCGGCGAGCAGTGCCAGAAAGATGAGCAACTTGAGCGTCGAGCCGAATACACCTGGAGCGGGCTGAAAGGCACGGTCAACGGAACGTCCAACTCCGCGTAACACGGAAAACACGGGCCCGGAAACGATGGAGACCATCACCTCGAAGCCGAGGACCAAGGTGGCTGCGACCGAGCCGATGATGCCTCCGTCCACCGCCGGGGGAACGGGTACTGTGCGCCCGACCGAAGCCGCGCTCATTGCCGGAAGAGCGTTCCACGGACTGAAGGTTTGACTACCGGAACTCGCAGAGTCCTCTGCGCCCCGTTCGGATCCCGCGCCTGGATGTGTATTGCTTCCGCGTCGCTTTCGCTCGCGCGCCAACATACCCAAAATCGGTGACCTCGAACTCTCGCCGGAAGCTGCGCCCCCACCGCCACCCTCGTCGCGAAAGACATCCGGATCCTCGAGAGTGTGAAAGGAAAGCACTTCACCACCGAGCGGATTCTCTGACTTCGATTCCGCGTCTGGCGATTTCGATGGACGACGAAAAGCTTCCGAAGAGCGAGCGCGAACACCATCCCAAACTCCGCGCGCGACGCCGGCCGCACCCCGCGCAAGTTCTGAGGCCGTGCGACGAAGCGCGCTTTCCTCGATGGTTTCATCTTCAATCGACTCCGAAAGGGTTTCGATTTGTTCAATGTCCGAGTAGTCACGTTCCGCTTGCAACTCGGGATTGGTGCGAGCCGTAGAAACGGTGCTCGGATCGGCCGCGATCTCGCCCATCGCACCCAGCAAATCCTGCACACTGGTGTAACGGTCTTCAGCGCGAAATCGAGTAGCGCGCGTAACGACAGTTTGCAGTGCCTTCGGGAAATCAGCGGAGAAATCCGGAGGTACGTCTTCTTCGCGCACAAACATTTCGCCGTTCATATCGAACGGCAATTTGCCCTCCATCAATTCGTAGAGAATCACGCCGAGCGAATAGATGTCGGCCCGGTGGTCCGCACGATTGCGCAACATCTCTGGAGCCATGTAACTCGGTGAACCGCGGCCAAAACTAAGCGTTTGCTTGCCGTCCGCGATCAGCTTCGAAAGGCCATAGTCACCAACTCGAGCAATATCGCCCTTCAAAAAGACGTTGCTCGGTTTCAAGTCGAAGTGCGCTAATCGGCGATCGTGCAGTGCCAACACGCCGCGGCAAACTTGAACAAAGATGCGCAGCATGGATTCGCGTTTCAGCTCGCCGCGCCGCATGCGGAGCGACAACGTGTCTTCGCCCGCGTAGCCCATGATCACATAGGGAACGCCTTCGACAACGCCCACATCTTCAACACTGACCAAGTGCGGATGATCGATCGCGGCAAACAGCGAAACTTGCTCGAGCTCACGATTGACCACAGCTCCATCGGCGACCTTGAGGAACTTGACGGCGTACATCTTGCTGATGGACACCTTGGTCGCCTTATAAACCTCGCCGAAAGCTCCGCTGCCCAATCGGTTTTGGATCTCGTATCCCGGCAAAAAGTCCGGAGTACGGAGGTGGCTGTAAAACTGTTCCCAATCAATCATGAGCGTGGCGTCGCCGAATAGTTGGACCTAGGCCCACAATCATTGCCTTTCGCGACCCAGCTCTTACTTTACTTGGGCCAGCTCCCGAAGTCAGAACCGGTTTTGGGTACCGGAGCGCTTTTTATGGCGATGGGAGCGGCGCGAGGGCGATTCCGCAAGCCGGACCGGTTCCGGTGACTGTTTTGATTTGGAAATCAGCCCGTCTCTGCAGCGGGAGTTCGATCCCAACGGCTCCGCCGGATTCGGTCGGTTTCGCCTCGCCGAACGCGCGATGAACTCCGTCAATCCAGAGCTTCGAGCCCAATCGAGACAGTTTCGTCTCCTCCGCGAGAGTTTCGACACGCAAGTGACAAAGGCTGCTGCGCCCCAGCCGCAACTTGCCGGACTCGCCCTCGTTTTGAAGCACGATCGCTCGATTTCCAAAACATTCTGCGGCTTGCAAGAGTTCGAGCACTGCCGTTGTGCTGCCGGGGTCGGGCTGCGAGTACCGAAAACTCAGGTTGACGCCCAGGGTTACGCGGTCGTTATGAACTAACGAGTGCCCCCCTTCCGCGACCACGTCGCCGCCCACGCTGACCTGCTCCTCGCCCAGAGGAGCGATGCGCCAGATCAGTCCATCACGGAATGAAAGCTGGCGAGAGAGCACGGCGTGCCGCGCTCCAACATCTGCAAGAAAGGGCAAATCAACGCCCGCTCCTCCGATATGTCCAATGACCAACTCGCACGCGTCGACTACTAGGTAGCTCCCTAGTTCGTCGACGGACAAAACGAAACTCGTCGAGTCGGTCAACGAGAACGATCAGCCTTCGCAGGGCGAAGTGGAGAGAAACTCGTTGCGTGCGCGGGCGAAGAGATCTTCGCGACGTTTGACTTCGGGATGCGGCGTGGACGCGATGCCAACCGCAATCTCCAAACGGTCGCCCACCAAGTCGCGCAAGCCGCGCTCTTCTGCGACGTGCTGAATCCGATCAGCCATAATCGCGGCTCCATCGGGACCAGTGTGCGGAAGTAAGAAGAGGAACGAACTCTCGTCGAAACGTCCGAGCACGTCGGTGTCGCGCGACGAGAGCAAAATGATGCTGGCAAGTTCACGCAAAACTTCTTCGGTCGCCTGACCATCGAAGCCCAACATGACGCAGGACAAGGGGTAGCGGAAGCGCTGAGCCCGCTTGAACTCTTCGTCGAGTTTGAAGGTCAAGAACTCGTAGCTGAAGAGACTGGTTTCAGGATCGGTGATCGCTTTGACGAGCGGACTGGTTTCACCACCCACCAAGGCTTCCAGCAAGGCTTCGGGCAATTGCGGACTCGACTCGTCGCCGCGTCCCTCATTCGGAAGTGCAGGCGGAGGAGCTGTGTCCTTCAGCAAGGCACGCAAAGTGGACGTCGAAAGCGGACGACCGAGCACCGCGCTCGCGCCACAGAAAGCCGCGATGGGTTCGGAAATCTTGACCTCGGCGCCAGCCACCAAGAACGTCCGACAACGCGTGACGCCCGTAAGTCGGCGGCAGGTTTCATAAACATTTTGCCCAACCTCTTGGTTCCAACCATCGAGCAACACCACGTCGCCGCGATTCACGCCCACTTCGAGGAGGTCCTCCACCGTCTCTCGAACCGCCAATTCCCAGCCATCGATGGGACCTGTCGCCGCGCGGGCGGATGCGAGAAGAACTTCGTCGTGACTGACGAGGTGAATGGTTGATGTTTGAGTGTCCATGCTATTTCCGCGGTTAAGTCGGGATGCGAGAAGGAAGGCCGATCGATCGGAGACTAGAGCTATACGCCTTTTGTAAGCCGGGATCAAAACCAGAGCTTCCGACTGGGAAAACCTTTCTGGGAAATCCTCCGCAAAGGCCCCGGATACACCGGATAAGGGACGGATTAAATCCCTGCTGACCTAGCCGCAAAGTTCCTCGAGCCACTCGTCGGGAACCTCGTAATTGGAGTAGACGCTCTGAACGTCCTCATTGTCTTCCAGCGTTTCCAGCAAGCCGAAGACCTTTTTCGCGTCGTCCTTCTCGGCAATGGCGACCGGCGTCTGAGCCACATACCCCACCTCGGCCGACAGGAACTCGAGTCCCTTTTCTTCGAGCGCAGCCTTCACGGTCAAGAACTCCGAAGCCTCTGCGTAGAAAGTCGAGACCTCGGCCTCAACTTCGACATCGTCAGCACCCACTTCAAGTGCCAGCTCCATCAAAGCGTCTTCGTCGTGGGCTCCGTTTTGAACCACGAAAACCGAGCGGTGATCGAACATGAACGAGACCGATCCTTGAGCGCCCAAGTTCCCGCCACGCTTATCAAAAATATGCTTCACGTCCGCCGCCGTTCGGTTGCGGTTGTTCGTCAAGCAAATGACCATCAGTGCAATGCCGCCGTGGGCATAGCCCTCGTAAACAAGCTCTTCCCACTCGTCCCCAGACTTGTCCCCTGCGGCCGACTTGATCGCCCGAAAGATATTGTCTTTGGGCATGTTCTCCGCGCGCCCCTTCTCAATCGCGTACTTGAGCTTGAGGTTCGCATCGGGATCAGCCCCGCCTTGGCGAACCGCAGACATAATTGCGCGAGCGCACTTACTAAAGATCTTGGCCCGCTTCGCATCGACCGAGTTTTTACGACGAGCAATGTTCGCGGAATGTGAGTGGCCAGCCATTAGATTTCGAAGTCAATCCGTCCCAAAAAAAAACGCTCGTCCAAAAAGACGAACCCAAAGAAAACGTCCCCTCAAATAATACCGCCATTCCCCAAAACCTCCACCAACGAAAAGCCCCAGGGACGCCCTCCCCCCATTTCGTCCCCCCCAACCGCAATGTTTCGCAAAGCGAAACGAGCCCAGTCCCTCTCTCTCAACCGCCGCCTCCCTCTAGATTCCACAGTGCCGATCGTATCGCTCGCGCCGAGTACCTATGAAAAGACTGCCGCACCGTTTCCGTGCGCCAGTCTTGCCTCTGAATACCGTTCTGCAGCAGCACAAGCGCTCCGCGGAGCGGAGCCAGTCATGCTGTATCCGCTTTGCTCGCCCCGTTCCGCGGAGCGGAACAAACAACACGATCCGTACCTTCCGCGGAGGGGAAAATGTAAACTGCCGGTTCGCAAAGCGAACCAACCTCGCGGATCAGCGCTTCGAGAATTGGAAGCCCCGACGAGCGCCACGACGCCCCGGCTTCTTCCGCTCTTTCATGCGGCCATCGCGAGTCAGCAGGCCAGCATCGCGAAGCGACTCGAAGGTCGTCTCATTGTGAGTTTTCAGAGCACGAGCCAAGCCCAAGAGGACCGCTCCTGATTGTCCCGTATGTCCGCCACCGTTGACGTTGCAGAACACGTCGTAGCTGTCGGTGCACTCGGCAGCCACAAGGGGCGCCAGTACGCGGGTGCGATCTTCAATGCAACGGAAGAAGTCTTCCATGGACTTGCCGTTGACTTGAAAGCCACCGGTGCCCGGCTTGATGCGAACGCGGGCGACGGAGCTCTTTCGGCGGCCGAGGCCCCAGGTGTACGGATTGTTGACGGTCATGATTCTGAGTTTGGTTTGATCGGTTGGCCAGGCGCGGGCGATTGTGGCAGCCCAGCATTACCAGGTTTGCCAAAATTGCGAGCGTGCCTAATTTGCCGGTTTGACTGTGTTGCCGGTTAGGAGAGAGTCGCTTCGACTTTTTGAGGCTGCTGCGCGCTGTGGGGATGCTCGTTCTCGCCGTAAACCTTCAGGTTCTTGAGAATACGTGCACCGAGGCGGCCCTTGGGAAGCATCCGCTTGACAGCGAGAGTCACGATGTCGCGCGGGCGACGTTCGCGAATCACCTCGAGGGGCCAGATGTACTGGCCGCCGGGATAACCGCTGTAGGTTTGGTATTCCTTTTGCTCGTCCTTCTTACCGGTAAAGCGTGCTTTGCCGGAGTTGATCACGACGACGTGGGTGTTGCCGTGCTCACTAGGAGTCCAAGTCGGGCGATCCTTGCCCATGAGCTGGAACGCAATCTTTGCCGCCATGCGGCCAAGAGTGTGCTCGGAAGCGTCGTATTCGAACCAGCGTTCTTCGGTGTCGCTGGCTTTGACGTGGGTAGTCCTCATGACGGATTCGGAAGGCACTGCGCAGGGGCGCAAGGATCTATGCGCGAATCGTTCGCGCGGGTCGGAAAAAGGAAAATCAAAACGGGAGCAAATCAAACACGATGAACTCGCGCTTTCCTCGCTTCCAATGCCCCACAAAGGGAGCGTCCAAACCGAGTCCTAAGTCTAGGATTCGAGATTTGGGGCAGAGAAAGTATCGGGGGGCTCCCGCGGCATCAATCCTATTCCCGATCTATTCTTCGGAGAATCCAATCAATCGAACCCAAAATTCCTCATTCAGCTCGTTTTCGGATCGGCCTAAGAGGACGCTGACACCCTGGGGCAGCCCCGCAGCCAGCCAACTTGGAGGCCCTAACTGATCCTCTGGAGGCGTAGGCAACGGCGTTCCGAACTCCCACGCCCCATAACTCACGAGTTTGTCACCCGAAGCGAATCGTATCCAAGTCGAGCTGAGGGGAAAACCGAGGCGCATCCCCGGGTCCTCATAATCATCATTTGCCGCTGGACGCAAATAAGGCAGATAAATCCTCTCGCAACTAATCGTTCGCACGGATTCACCCCCAGCCCCCTCTACGCTCCAGCTGATCTCGCCGTCCGCCGAGGCTGTTCCGAGCCAACTCAATTGGGCGTCTTCGGGCAGGACGGCCAAACGCAACAACCTATCCAAGCTCACCGTGGCCGATTGCGATTGAACGGCGACGCGAACCCACTTATCGCTATTGCCCTCATCGGTGGCGCCGAGTCCCTCCATTACGATCGCTTCGTCGCTGCCCACTGTTTCGGTCACGGGAAGTAAGAGAAGGACTGCGCCGGCCGTCAGCCCGAGAATAGCCGCCGTCCCCTGCCGTTTTCCGAACAGGCGCACTGAAATGAGGCCGGCGATGAGGACGAGCCAACCTGCCGTAGCTGGTATAGAGCGGGTTCCCGGAGGCACGGGAATCGGCCGCCGACGGAGCCCAGCGGGCAGACTGGACCAATCCGATTCTCGCGAAGAGGCTTCCCAGCTTAGAAATCGTGCCGTGCCCGAACCCCAGGCTACAGCTACCGGGCTGAGGTCCGTTTCTTCGGGCACGTGAGAGAACGGCACTCGAACTTGACGCTCTTCTCCACTTGCCAAGGCGAGGTCCAGCCTTGCTTCAGACTCCCCACAACTCAGACGACCGCCAGCGGTTGGCCCGGTCAACTCAAACAGAGCTACCCGTGGCGTTGCGTCGCCCAAAGCATCCGGAGCTACGGCCACAGCCGAGGACATGATGCAAGCAGCAATGAGACTCAAAGCAATCATGATCGGCGGCGATCGATTTCAGCGGCTGCTATCAAAACGGCGAGCGTGGCCCCCGTACAAACTATCGAGAGGGTCGAAATCGCGCGATCCTCTCCAGCGGCGAGCCGAAGACAAAGAGTGAGCGGGCTCCAATCGGACAGCGAATCTCCGGATAGGCCTTCGGATTGAGCGTGCTCTGAATCAGTAAAGCTCGTGATGACCCAACCCAATGCCGGGGCGATCAGAACCAAGAGAAGCCAGAGGCCGCCGTGCCAGGCTGAACGTCCGGCGGCGCGATAGGCGGCAAACCCAAGGGCTCCAAAGCAAACGAAAGCCGCAAGGGCACCTTGCCAAGGGGCAGGGTCAGCTGGGGTAGCAGGCATCGCTCCCGCATCGAGCTTCCAAGCGAGCGCAAGTATGGGCAGAGCGTAGGCCAGCGCTGTGAACGCAGACTGATCCTTGCTCGAATCGGCCCCCAGGGGCAATCCGATGAGGATCATCCAGGGGCAAAGCGCCAAGCCAAACAGGGCACTCTGTGTCGATTCCCCTCCCACGGCTATCCACTCCGTGAGGAGCAGCGGCGCGATCGAAGCACAGGCCGTCAGAATGAGGAATCCACGCCCCATTGGGCTTACTCCCCTTCTCCCTCTTGATCGGACGACTCGGAATCCGACTCGGCATCCTCGAATAAAGACATCTCAGCCCGGTCCCAGCGCAAATCGAGTCGCTCCCAGTTCCCAGGCGGACCATCGGGCCGCAGGCAAGCCAGCGCTTTTGAAAGATTGGCCCATTTGGATTCCACCGGAAGACTTCCGGGGGCGGCAATATTTGGTGGTCGTCCAAACCAAATGGAGCGCCCACGTTCTAGATAGATTCGAGCGCCTGGAACCAACGGTCCCGTATCGCGCCCCAGAGACGCATCGATCACGACGCGACCCATGGTTTCGAGATCCGCCGATGAAAGGTGGAGCCACATCGACACTGCGATCGAAATCGCGTCCAACTCCGCTCGCCCATCCAAGACTTCACCGGGATAGGCCGCAGGATATTTCGCGCCCACAGGACCAATACGCGGCAACCAACCGGGTCCAACCTTTGGCGGACTATCCCAAGAACCCGAGAGCACCGTGCCATCTAAGGCAACCGAGTAAAAAGCTTCGCCCACGGCGATGCAGGCCACGGGATTCTGAAACAAGACGGGAACGCGCAATCCGTCGGGCCAGAGAATTTCAGGTGTTCCGGTCGACTCGACAAAAGAGATCGAGCCGATCTCGTCGACGATTTGGGCGCGTGCCACCGGGTCAGAAGCATCCTTCCCTCCGAGTCGCGCCAAGCGCTCGGCCAACTCCCCTTCCCAGCGCCGATCCACCCACGTCCGACCGTTGTCCAGCCGCGCTTGGTTGGTCCGAATTTCGCTAAAACCGCTTTGCGCCACCCGCGCCTCGAGACCGCCCATCAACCAGACGCCGATGGCTAAGCCCAGGCAGAGCAACAACCCGCCTGGTCCGCCGACCCGCCTGACGTGCGTCTTGGACATGGGCTTCTACCTGATCGCGGCCGAGGGTCGCCGTCCAAACGGCTTCGAACCCGCATCGGAGCGAATCGGAAGCCCCTTGGAGTTTCCCCAAAGGGCGATCACGACGTGGTCAATTGATGCGCGCGGGCACAACTTCGGGCTCGACCCGCGTGACGGAGGTCGCGGTGCCTGCACTGGAAGAGCGTCCACCCATGATGTCCTCGATAAAGAGGTCCAGGGTGGTCCGGATTTCGACAACCTCTTCGCGGCTGAGCGTCACGCGAGAGCCGGTTTGGCCGCTCAACTCGTGGCCGAGCAAACGGGAGAGGATTTTGAGGTGAGAGAGTTGCCTCTCAACGTGATCTCCGCGGGACATGCTGTGATTTCGATCCATGGGACTCGTCGTGGCGTTTCAACGCCGGTCGAAAGGTGAATTGCGCGGTCGAGCCGGCGCTGCGGGTGGGTGCTTGGTGAAGCTGACTAGTGAAGCTGAAAGGTCGAAGGGCGAAGTAGCGATCGAGTGGATTGGACCGTGCAGCTCGCGGCAGGCACGGGATCTGTTCAAGACCCATCCGGTCTCTAACCTGGCTCAGTCGAGCACTTCTCCGCACCAAGTATCGGCGACACGGAACGGGCGAAGTACAACCACTGTGATAACGCTTCCGAAGAGTGATTCCAAGCACGCTCCGCTTGGCTTCTTTCGGGCGATGCCCAACTCCGGCACTCCGCCGACGGTCGCATGCTTCTCTTTGGCCTAATGGATGGGCAGGATGACCTCGAAACATGAGCACAGGCAAAGACGAATTGGGCACAAGTAGCAGCGAAAAAAAGTTGACCGAAACTGAGGGCGAGGGCGCTCTCGGTCCGGAGGCCATCACGACATGGAAGCATTACAAACTCGCTGAGTTTCAAGTGCGCGCCGTGGAGGCCATTCGACAGGGCGCCAACCTACTGGTGAGCGCACCGACAGGTGCGGGCAAGACCTTGGTCGCCGAGTACGCCATCGAAGATGCTGTTCGTCGCGGAAAGCGCTGCGTTTACACCGCCCCGATCAAAGCGCTCTCCAACCAGAAGTACCGCGACTTCCGAGATGATCCCGACATCAACGTCGGCCTGATGACCGGCGACGTGACGATCCAGCCCTCCGCTCAGGTGCTGATCATGACTACGGAAATTCTTCGCAACGCGATCTTTGAAAATCCCGAAGCGCTAGAAGATGTCGAGTACGTCGTCTTCGATGAAGTCCACTACATGGACGACGTCGAACGCGGCACCGTGTGGGAAGAGAGCCTGATTTTCGCGCCACCCGGAATTCGCTTCATCTGCCTCTCAGCGACCATTGCGAACAACGACGAACTCGGCAACTGGATTCGCGAGATACGTCAACACGACTTGATTACGGTCGAGTCGAGCGCTCGACCTGTGCCGCTCACCCACAGCATGTTTACCGCGAAGAGCGGGCTGTTCTCATCCAATCGATTGCCGAAAGTTCGCTCCCTCGAAGGCGCTGCTCACAAAAAGAAGGGCAAGAATAAGAAGACTCGTAGAGGCTACGGTAGTGATCGACCGCGTGAGAGACGCGATCCCGAAGCGGACCGCGTCGCCTTTCAAAAGCTCCTGGATGGCCTTCAAGAGCGTAATCAACTGCCTGCGCTAATCTTCACCTTCAGTCGCAAGGACTGCCAAAAGCTGGCGACAATCAATCAGCACCGTCAACTCCTCTCCAATGAAGAGTCGAAACGCATGGCGGTCCAACAAGGCGAACTGCTCGAATTGTTTGGGTTGGATGAGTCCGAACTCGACGGCGAAGTGATGCAGCTTGCGCGACATGGCATTGGCTTCCACCACGCGGGCATGCTGCCGATACACAAAGAGTTGGTCGAGCGCATGTTCACCTCGGGCTTGCTGCGCATGCTCTTTACAACCGAGACCTTCGCGCTCGGCATCAACATGCCTGCGCGCACAGTCGTGTTCCACTCGCTCCGCAAATTCGATGGCGTCACTTTTGACTTCCTTCGAACGCGCGACTACATGCAGATGGCTGGGCGCGCCGGCCGCCAAGGCATCGACACGGAGGGCATGGTGATTTCGTACCTCGATCCATCGTCGCTCCGAGAAGCGCCCTTCAATCGCATCTTGCATGGCGATGTAGAACCGGTCTCGAGTCGCTTCCGCTTGGCCTATTCGTCAATCCTGCACTTGCTGGATCGCATGGGCCGGGACCGACTACACGAAGCTTGGGAGAAGTCCTTCAATCAATTTCAGCATCGTGAAAAGAGCCCGCACAAACGCGATCGCAATCAGCGCACCCAACGGCGCAACCTCGATGCGCACCTGGCGATTCTTACGGACCTCCACTATCTCGAGGCCGACGGGGAAACCCTGACCGCACGGGGAAAGCTGGCGAAACTGCTCTATGGATTCGAGCTGCAGATCACAGAGATGCTGTTCAAAGGCGCTCTTGAGAACTTGCCAGCCTCGGCACTCGCGGTCATTTTTGTCGGCCTAATTTATGAAGATCGAAAACGCGGTACGCCGACCTACGTCTCGCCCAAGATATTCGGTGGCGCGAGGCGACATGTGGATCAAATCGTAGCTGGTCTCGCGCGACGCGAAACGCGAACCAGCATCCCCACTCCGCTCAAACGGCCCGACTGGGGCCTCTCCGCAACCGTCTTGGCATGGATTGGAGGCGCGAGCTTCGACGAACTCGAACAAACCACACACGCCCCACTCGGAGACGTTTGCCGCAATTTCCGCATGGCGCTTCAACTTGTTCGACAAGTACGCCGCGCCATAGACCCTTCCTGGGACCTCGCAGATCGCCTCGACGACGTCATCGACGCCATGAACCGCGACGAGGTCGACGCGCGCCGCCAACTCACCCTCGGCTAGGTAAATAGGCATTTTGTACATCTCGAAACCGCTGAGCCCCCTTCGGATCCGAGAAAGACTGTAACGGTGCAGCTTTTGCGGGATAGCCCTTATCGACGCACCTGCCCCCTTGTCAGTTCAATGCTATGCAGTAAGTTAGATGGCCTCGAAGTCGAATTTCACCCTCGAACTCGAGCAGCAGCGCGCGCTCTCCTCACCCCCCCCTCCCTCCAAAGACCGACGCGAGCCTCAAGAGCATCTCTCCCACAAGGAGCGGTCGTCTTGTGGTGGATGTCTTTTGTCATTCCGATTGAAGTTCATGAACCCGACCATTTTGATCGCGGTCTCGATATTTGCGGCACCCCTTTCCGCTGCGGCACCCATGCCAGCCACTGCTCCACCCGCGGTGGCCGTCTTGGCGCGCAGCACGAAAGTCGAACCGAAAGTCATCACCTTCAAAACCGAAGACGGCATCGAACTTACCGCGGATTACTACGAGCCGAGTAGCAAGTCTGGTGGCACAGCTTCGCGAACCCCAGCGGCAATCTTGGTGCATGACGCTGGCGGTAACCGCGGACAAATGAGCCTCTTCGCCGATCGTCTTCACAAGCAAGGCTTGGCCGTTCTCGTTCCGGACTTTCGAGGTCATGGAGCCAGCGCGACGAAAGATCTCGACTGGACCACGAAGAACGACAAAGAGCGCGAAAGCATCTGGTCGTTTACGCCGCGGGACCTAGACGCCGCTACGAAGTGGCTACAAAGTCGCGATGAAGTTCACGGAACAAACATCACTCTGGTCGGCTTGCGAGCCGGATGCGCGCTTTCTGTTTATCACGCGGGTCGCGAAAGTAAAATTCGTGCCGTCGTTTTGATCGAGCCCGCTGCAAAGTCGGAACTCGGTTTTGACCTACGCCGCGAGATGGCCCGACTCGGTGGATTGACGACCAAGGTCTTCACTCCTCGCGAGAAGGAAGACGATGCTGTGTCGATTCAAATGGATTCGACCGAAGCGAACGACGGCTTGGAGTTCGTCGAAATCGATCTCTGTTCGAGCAAGGGCGAGGATTTGATTCACGATCGTCGCGTTGCTTCCAACGTGGCCAAGTGGGTCAAAGATATCGCCTTCCCCAAGCGCGGTCGCGGCCGCAACTAGACACCCGGAGTCACTGGGCTCTTCGTGGTGCCCGGCGTCGCCCAATTCAACGGGCTCCTACTCTTCCGACTGCTTGCGGATTTCACGCTCGCGCAATTCGCGACGCAGCACTTTCATGACAGTGCTTTTGGGCAATTCGTCGAGGAATTCGACCTTGCGCGGCACTTTATAAGCCGCGAGGCGCTCGCGGCACCATACGTCGACCGCCTCGACCTCAAGTGAGCCGCCGGGACGAATCACGATGAACGATTTGACCGTTTCGCCGCGCGTAGGGTGCGGAATTCCAATCGTAGTCGCCTCGAGAATATCGGGATGCGACATGAGCACATCGTCGATCTCGTCGGGGTAGACGTTGTATCCGCCAGCGATGATCATGTCCTTCTTGCGACCGACGATACGAAAGTAACCGTCTTCGTCGACCGTAGCCAAGTCTCCGGTTCGGAACCAATCGCCGTCAAAAGCCTCGGCCGTTTCGTTCGGCCGATTCCAATAGCCCTGCATGACTTGCGGTCCACTAATTAAGAGTTCGCCAGCTGTTCCCAGCGGAACGGTTGCTCCGGATTCATCCACGATTTTAACGTCGGTCGATGAAATCGGCATGCCGATACTGCCCGCCTTGCGAACGCCGCCCAGTGGATTCACGTGAGTGACCGGCGAAGTTTCAGTGAGGCCAAAGCCCTCGAGAATTCGCGCGCCGGTCAATGCTTCAAATTGTTCGAGCACATCCATTGCCAGCGGTGCCGATCCTGAAAAGCAAGCCTTCACGCTTGAGAGGTCGCGCTTCTCAATCCCTTCGAAATGATTGATCGCATTGAACATTGCGGGCACGGCTGGCACGACGGTGACTCGCTCCTTTTCAATGGCGCCCACCAAAGCCTCGACGTTGCGCGGATCCGGAAGGAGCACCAACTTCGAGCCCGTTGAGATGGGCCAATTCATCGCGATGGTCAAACCAAACACGTGAAACAGCGGCAGCGCCGTCAACATCACTTCCTTGCCGGGCTCAAAGCAGGTGAACCAAGCGTTGACCTGCTGAACGTTGCAGGAGAGGTTGCGATGCGTAAGGACGGCGCCCTTCGAGACGCCCGTAGTTCCGCCCGTGTATTGCAAGATCGCAGCATCGTTCCAACCGATGCTTACCGCCGGCGGCGACGGGTCGTGTGCTTTCAGCAAAGCCTTGAAGAAGTAAAGACCCGGCGCTTTGGCCACGCGTGCGCTCAATCCCTTTCTGCGCAGCTTGAACGGAGCTAAAAAATTGAGCGGAAAGGACAGGTACTCCGCAATCGTGGCGATCACGTATTTTTCGATCGGCAATTCAGCGCGATGGGCTTCGATTTTGCTCGCGTAGAGATAATCTGCCACGATCGCTACACGGCACTCCGCGTCCTTCCACTGATGCTCAAACTCCCGCTGCGTGTAGAGCGGATTGGTCATGACCGCCTGCGCCCCGAGCTTGAGGACCGCATAGAAGGCAATCACGGTCTGCGGCAGGTTCGGAAGCTGAATCGCCACCCGATCGCCTTGCTTGACTCCCAGGGTGCTGAGCGCCGTGGCCAATCGCAGGACGTCGCGATTGAGCTCCGCGTAGCTCAGCCTGGCGTTCTGAAAAACCACGGCTGTTTGATCCCCGAATTGGGCAGCGCTCTCCGCAAGGGCGTCCGGGAGCAGGCGCTCGTCGAATTCCATCGCCGCTTCTACCGATTCGTCGTAGTGCTGGTGCCAAGCTCGAGTCTGCATCGTAGTAGCTCTCAAAGGTTCCTGGATCGGCACTCATCGCCCTCGGTGGGAAATGGCCCTCTCCCTAAATTTTCATGCAACCGAGCGCTCGAATCAAATGATCGATCACGGGGATGTAAAGCGAGCAGAGTCCCCCGGCCGAGATAAACTAACCGAACCGTACCCACGGAATGCTGCGTTCGAGCGACCTTTTTTAGACATCGCCCGCCTCCTCGCTTTCCCCCAGCCCCCTTGAGCGTCAACAATACCTTCAGCAATCCGTAGCTTAGCCACGGCCAAAAATGACCACTTGCAGCCAAAGGAGCGAGCCTCGCTCCCCTGGCTGGTAAACTCCCCAACTATATATCGTGGGACGGGAGGGGATAATTTTCCCAAACTTCCGTCTCCGAACTCGATAACCACGCCCTCTGCGTTCCACAAGGAGCCCTTCCGGTGAACCGACTCTGCGCCCTACTCTTCGTCCTTAGCCCCTCACTTCCCGTTTTCGCCAGCACGGAAGCCAAGCCACTCACTGCGATTGCAGAACAGATCGGCTCTGCCCAGTTTACTTTCGAGCAAGACGGCAATCTGGAAGCCGTCCATGGACATCTCGCCATCCGTGCGGGAACGCTTTACGAGCCAGAAGACAAGCAGGGCATCGCCGTGCTCTTGTCGCGCCTCTTAGCCGATGACGAATTGCAAGCGTGGTTAGAAGGTCGCGGTGGCTCGATCGAGCGAACGGTAGATATCGACGCCATTCGATTTGCTTTCACCTGCGCGCCCTCGGATCTCGAGGAGACTCTCAGCCGACTGAGCAAAGCTTGTCAAACTTCGGAGTACGAGACGGCAAAGGTAGCCTCGGCACGCACCAAGCTCCTGCGCGAGCTTGAGAGCGAACAACGGACTGTTGAAGGCGTTGCTGAACTCGCCACAGAACAAATCCTGTACGGTCGCTTTGGTGCCTACAGCAAGGTTTCCGACATCGGCGATGTTGGATCTATCACCGCCGCCGACCTCAAAGCATTCCATCAGGGACAAATTGGTGCCAACCGCGTGACGTGCGCCCTCGTTGGGCCGGTGAGCAAAGCGAGCGCGACCGACGCCTTCAAAAAAGCCATGACCGGTCTCGGTGATGTTGGAGCGCCAGCCGCTGACCCGATGGTGCCGATCTATTCTCCCTACCGCACCTTCATCTACGTCGTCGACGTTCCGGATGCCGAGCACACCGAAATACGAGTGGTCTCTCCCGGCGTCAACCGATCCGGAATCGGTCACAGTGCACTGAACTCTTGGGGCTGGGGCATTGCGGGCGGCCCAAAAAGTCGACTTCACAAAGAAATTGTGGAAGCGGGGCTCGCCACTTCCGTGACCTGCGAATTCGAATCGGACTGGAATCGACTGGGAATCTTCCGTGGGTCTATGTCGAGCCCGAACGACAAAGCCGGCTTGGCCGTCGAGAAGTTCATGACCATCCTGCAGGAGAACCGCGGTGGTCAGGTTTCGCGTGCGGAGCTGGAAGAAGGACGTCTGCGATTCGGCGAGTGGGAAGCAGCCCAACGCAATGATGCCAGCGTTCGAGCCTATAGGCACGCTCAAGTCGCTTTGCAGGAGTTCCCTGAGGATTACTTCGAGACCCATGCGAACTACACGACTGCTCTCAATGGCAACTACGTTCTTCGTGAACTGATTCGCAATCTCTTCGTGCGACGCCTGATCTTGGTCGTCGCCGGTCCGGCGGATCAAGTGACAGAGAGCCTCGAGTACTACACCGACACGATGCCCTACACGCTGGAGACTCCGAGCAGCGAGCCCGAAGCTGCGAAACGAGTCGACCGGATGCTAACGGCCCTCGGCGGCGCAAAACTTTGGGCCGACCTCAAAGGCGTTGAGCTTGATGCGGAGACGCTTGTCGATTACGAGGGAGATCCGCGAACACGCCACACGCACCTCTGGCGCATGTTCGATTCCGTCCACTTCCGCTCCGAACAAGTGAACCTAACTGAAGCCACTTCGGTGGTGAACGGTGAACCCGGTTGGGTTGACGGCGAACTGGGCGTCCGAACTCTATCGCCGATGAAGTATCGAGTTCAAATTCTTAACACCCGACGTTGGATTTACAGCCTGTTGCATCAGCTGGCACTTCCAGACTCGCTCCTCAGCGCTTCAATCGATGACGATGATCGTCTCGTGATCAGCGACCGACTGGGTGAGATCTGCTGGCTTATTCTTGCTGAAAATGGGCGCCCTGCGCGGATGGGCTATGTCGACACAATCGACGACCAAAACCTCATCTTCAATTCTTGGTCGAAGTCGGGCGACTACCTCTACTGCAACGAGTTCATCATCCCCTTCGCCTACTACAAGACCTCGGGAGATTTTCCGCAACGCATTACTAAATTCGTTCCCAACCCCGTATTCGACGCCAAACTATATGAGCGTCCGAAGAGCGACAGTTGATCACGAGCTAAACGACTACGAGTCGTAACGCGCATTTCATCGAAGCCCTTGCTGCTCCTCACGAGCGGTGAGGGCTTCATTCATTTTGAAGCATCTGGGCAATTGCACGATCCGCACCACTCTCCGCATCTCATCCCGGTGCAGTTAAAAAAAGAGGAGGGACCGAACGCGGAGGAGGCCGCGATCGATCCCCCCGAGGAGAGAGTGTAGAAGAGGTCGGAATCGTTATGAGTTCAACGAGCGTATGAATGCCGAAGCACTCAAATGAGGAGATGCTCTTATGAACTCCGACTCAACGATCTCCCCTACTGAATACACTTGTACATCCGATTCGCACCCATTGCGATAGGGAAGTTATCTCTGTTTGCAAAATATCTGTCGGGTCGATCAAGAACCGCTATTTCTAGCGGAATCGCGTCGGAACCGTTCGATTCCGAACAGACATTTTCATCAAAGGTGTCTCTAAAACACCTATTAACGATCCGTAATCTTCTGTCTCTAGCAGGCTGCCCGAAAAGTACCGTAGCGAGACGAAGCCATCTTCGTCGCGGCAAGGAGGGGACGGGCGAGACGGCGCAGTCGGGCCGTCGAGCACGGCTGCCCGAGTTAGGGCGCAGTAGCGGCGGAGAGGGGTCTGTCGTAATTGGTAGTTTTTCGGGCGGGCTGCTAGCGCCAGTGGAATCGTTTCTCAAAGTGACAGCTAAAGCAGGAGGAGTCGGAGGCTGAGGGCATACCGATCTCAGACACGTGCTTTGCCGTTTCGACGCCTTCGTGGCAGTTGTTGCAGTTCGCCGAGTGCCCGGGCTGAAAGTGACTGAAGGCACCGTCCCTAGTAGCCAGGAGATCCGCTTGGGGCGATGCAGAAGTGTCATCATGGCATTCCGTGCAGTTACCCGAACGTTCATCGAACGGATGATCCATGTGACAGGCCACACAACTCGCAACCTCCGCCGATGTCGTCGGAACAGCGAGAAGATCATCGCCGTCTCCGCCGAATTCATGGCACGCGAAGCAGCCCTTCGCGAGCGGACCACGACTAGAGTTCACGTGCAGATCGTGCGGGAAATCAATCCTCGTGACCGACTCTGTCCGCGAGGCCGCTTGAATCCTTGGAGCTCCAGATTGATTCCCAGCCGAACCGTGACATTTGGAGCATTCGTTCGTATCGAACACTGCCCCACCAAGCTTTGAAGCCCCCGTGGTCGAGCTGTGGCATTCGCTACAGGTGTTCGAAAGTCGCTTGGCGTCTGCGTCGCTTAGCCCCCCAACATCGCCAGTGGGCAACTCAGAAAGGTGCAGCGCGTGGAAGAACTGTCCGTTCTCGCGGCTGCGACTTGCAAGCGTTCCGTTGTGATGACACTCAGAGCAGTTGGAGTCTTTACTCAGACCTTCATGCCCACGTGTATCGACTGAAAAGTACAAACGAGGATTGCCATCTCCCGATGCCAAGGTTTCTCCGGTGTGTGTCGATGCGAAAATCGATCGCTCCGTCACCGTGGTCACGAGATTGGGATCGAAACCTTTGCCCTTTGGAATTTCAAAGTGGCAACTGGCACATCCACCAGTCGCCGGACCTGAGTTCGCTCCACCAAAGGCGTGGCTGTTAATTTGAATGTCGTGCGCAGTTGCGAGGAAGGCCGTATCGGGAGAAACCTCAGTTGTGCTGTACGCCAAATTGCCATCGGTGTGGTGACACGTCATGCAGGTATTGAACGCCACTGGCGAAAACTCTCTTCCGCCCGAGTCGCTCGCCATGTGGCACTTGTCGCAAGCAATTGATTGCGCACCCACGTGCACTTCGTGATTGAATTTCTCTAAGCGCCCGATTTTGCGTTCCGTTACGCCGTCGGTAGAACCGCTGCCCGCCGATATATCATTTCCCATTCGCGCAAGACGTCCACGCGCGGCGGTCTCGTCGGGAATGTCGCCAAACTTGTGACAATCCTTACAGGCAACGATGTCTCGGAAGTTGCTGGGTACAAACTTCGGATCCCGAACCCTGACCATCTTACCGGCCACCAACTTAGGTTCTGTGATCGTTCCCAAGTGCTCAACGTGGCATTTGGCGCAGCGCTGAGCAGCCTCTGCAAAGCCCACCGCTGAAGGGAACGGATGCCTGCCCATCAATTGATCCGCGTGACAATTCGCGCAACCCGACATGCCGTCGTCACCGACGGTCACGTGGCAAGCGGAACAGTTGTTTGCGCCTACGGCCTGCGCATGCAAATTGTGAATTGGTCCGGGCTTGAGCAGGACCCCACGCAAGGAGGGAATACTGAAGAAGATGATGGCCAGAACACCCACCACGATCGCACTCCAGCCCGTAACTCGCAGCGCCGGAAAGGCGCCAAAGTTGATTTCGGCCTCCTTGAAGGCTTCGCGATCTCCCGGCACCCACGTCGGATTCTCGCCCGTCGTCATCTTTGCCTTCTGAAAGAACTTGTCCTCCTGAAGATCGAGGACCAAAACAGGCTGCCCATCGTCAAGCTCCATCGCCACGACCAACTTCGTAACGCCGAGCACGATTTCGTCGCCCTCACTGAGCAACAGCGCGGAGCTGACGCGCAAGCCATTGACGTAGGTCCCTGTAGCCGAACCACGCTCATCGTATGAGCCGTCAGCATTTATTGGGCCTCGGTCGTGCAGCGAATAGCCACTCGAAGAATGGACGATTTCGCAGTGAACCTCAGCTGCAATGGGGTCCCTTAGCGTCAACTCACATGTTGTTCTCGTGCCGATTCTGAGCGAACCGGTCTCCGATTCCACGCGAACTTTTTTCTTCTGCTTGACGACGATACGACTCATGACCAAATCCCCTTCTCTACAACGATCTTTGCAATTACCACGCTAGCACATCCAACTCAATGCTTGGGAAGCAAGAGGCGATCGTCTTTACCAGTCAAAACGCGCTCTGGATTCATGCGCACGATGGCTTGGGTCGGACAGTTATAAACGCAGGCTTCGAAAGGAAGTCCCGCACACAAATCACATTTGATCGCCTTGCCACGGGATTCTACGCCTCGCAGTGCACCCGTAGCTTTGGCCTCTGGATCAACGTCCTGTTCTTCACTCGACTTGCACTTCTTGGCGTGACTTCCCGCAAACTTCTTTCCAATGAAGGGAATCGTTTGAAGGAACCAATGCCGCTTGAAATGCGGCTCGGCGGCTCCGGCAGCAGGCGGAGGAGTCATGCTAATCACACCGTAAGGACAGGCCGTGGAGCACATTTGGCATCCGACGCAGTTGTCCCAGACGTAGCGGATCAATCCCTGCACGTCGCGACGGATAGCTCCGTACTCGCAGGCCATCATGCACTCGGGAATATCACAGTTGTAACAGGACGTCGCCAGCATTACGGGCCTTCCCGTTTCCTTGCTGATTACGCGATTGCCCGTTTTTGACAATCGCGGAATTCGATCTTCGTGCACGGCAACGCAGGATTCGACGCAAGCATTGCAACGCACGCAACTATCCAGATTGATGACCAAAGCTTCCCCGCCCTTGACGGATTGCTTGCCCACCATGACCTCGAGTTCATCGGAATTCGGGCCACCGGTGCGGTCGTAGAGTCCCGTAACCTCGCCACGCTCTTCAGCCAAGATCTGACCGGCACGCGCCGACAGTTCGGCGAGCACTTCGGGTTCCGCTGCGAAGACATCGCGCAACACGTCCACTGGAATCTTGAGGACCGAAGTTACCGCCATCGTCTCGTAATCGCCCGGCCACACGCCTTGGGCCGTCAAGCAGTTCTCGCCGAAGGTCGAATTGCTCATGTAATAGCCGAGAATTTTCCCGGTCGTATTACTGCGACAGGAAATGGCACCACTACGAACCAAGTAAACCGCGTCGGTGGCATCGCCTTCCTTCGCAATGACGCGGCCCTTGTCGTATTCGAGCATCGACAGCCGGCCTTCGAGACTGCGCAACTGCGTCAATGAAAGGTTTCGAAGCAAGGGAGCGACGCGCAAATGAATCGAGAGCGAGATGCGCCGATACGTGCCGTCAACCTGTCCCTTGAAGTGTTTATTCTTATAGAGCTGCTTGAACAACGCTTGGTCGCAAACGATGAAAGTGCAATTCGTATCGGCCTTGAGCGTGGCGGGTTCCGGCTGGCTCGATAGCGCGCCCAACTCACCGAACCAATCCCTCTGACCAAAGGAACCGAGCAAGCTCGTTTCACCATCTTCCTTGCGATACATGCTGGCGCCGCCAGTCAAAATCACACAAAAGCGTTCGCTGTATTCGCCTTGCCTCGAAAACACTTCACCTGCAGGGCATACATCGAGTGCAGCCTCCGCTTCCAAAAGCTTTTTCTGCTTTGGATTTAGTTTAGCGAAGAGCGGCAACTCATAAACTTCGGGCGGAATGTTACTCATGCAATTGTCCCTGTTTCACTCGACCAAATTTGCATTCGCCGATTTGCCTCGCCTTGAACTCTCGTGGTTGATGAAAAGGCTCGATTCTGAATATTCATTGAAACCACCTAATAACGCCACACACTGACGACGTGAGCTATAACCAGCACGAATAACAAAATCGCGGCAGGTATATGAACGACGCGCCAGGCATGCATCCGCATTCGAATTCGCCGCAAAGCACGCAATTCGATTCGAACTGCGTTCTGTTGGCCGAGCAAGGCCAGGAGATCGTTAACTCCCTTGGCCGCGGGTGTGGAACTGGCAATGTGCGTCCGAATTTCGTGGGCCCTGCTCGCGAAGTCTTTCGGCAGGCCCTGCAGCGCGCTGAAATTGCTATGCAGGGAAGGGTCGACGCTTTCAAACGCCGATTGAACTTTGCGCTCCAAGTTACGATCGAGTGCAAACGCCTTTTCAGTCGTCAAGTCTCGCTCGCGCTCGGTCAACCTGGCCGGTCCCGTAGCCCAAAAGAAGCCGCCAACAATTCCTGTAAGGCCAACAAAACCGGCGAGCAGTTCGAGCAAGCCTCCCATTCCTAGACGCATGGCAAGACCCCCGTGCAAACCTACTAAAACCAACGCAGCACATCCGTAGAAGATGTGCGCGTGCATCCAATGGAACATCTTGCCCAAGGGAAAAGTCGGCACCGCCAACACGCGCCATGCGGGATCGCCCATCCGCGTGCCCTTCTCGAGTTGTATGCGCAGGATTTTTTTAACTTTGTGCTGCTTTAGAACCGCATTCGCCGCGCTTTGGATATCGCCTCGTGCGATGAGTGTCCCCCCCAGCACTTTGCGTCGAATCTCATTGAGCCCCGTCTCCGCACGCTCTAGATCTTCGATCGGCATGCGCATACGAAACTCGGGCGAGTAGCCCAACTTGTGAGCGTACTTGCGAAGCACGTGGGCCACGACGACGCCAAACAAGGCGAACGCGCCGCAACCTGTCGCGATCAGAAAAACACGATCATAGCCAGGGCCTCGTCCGGGACTTAAGCCGGCGGTCGTCATCCAGACAACAAAGCCGGCCACCACCCCCAGGGCTAGAATCGCGTGCCATGACAGGAACAAGCTTCGGTTCATGCTCTCAAATCTGTTTCTGGATCGAAGTGTCCGTTTTAAGAAGCGCTAGCTCCTCAATTGCTAAATACCTCAAGCCCCTCATTCCCAACTCCTCGACGTTGTCGACAGCTTACCAGCGAGATGGCCGTGCCAGAAGGGATTCCACCGAACGCGTCGCAATCTCGGATTAATTTCCACGCGGCTCCGGCCTCAGCCTTCGGTTCGAAAGATCGTTCGCCTATAATCGTCCAATTAGATCGTCCGTGTTTGGCTGGAGGAAGAATACGAGTATGTCGACGCCGATCAACGCGCCCGCTGGACGGGACCGCTCTCACAACAACTCCGCACGTACTAGCAACGATGCGGGTTATGCCGAAACCGCTTCGCCGCGCCGCGACGCGACCTCGCGCCATTCCAAATCGCAAAATTGGGTCATGTGGAAAAATCGGATTCGAGTGCCGATGAGCCTGTTCGTAGTGACGCTCATCAGCTTGGTTGGACTCTTAACCAGTTCGTCAGAAGTGCTCAGCTCGAGCAGTGAACCGTCGGCGGAACCGGCCCCGATCAACTTGGGTACCCTTGAGGCGCCAGCGCTGGAAGCCCTCGACTTCTCGCACACACGGCACGTCCCTCCGAGATGGCTTTACTTCAATCAAGAGGTCAAGCGCGATTGCACGGGTTGTCACGACTTCAGTAATCCGGATCCACAAAAATGGCCGAACCCGATGGAGGCGTGCACCAACTGCCATGCCTTTGACTCCTTCATCTTCTCCGGCGAGACCAGGACGGACCCCGCTTCCAAATTCCCAGAGCACCGGAACCACGCGGAACAAGCATGCAGCACTTGCCACGCGCCCCTCGAGGCACTGGACGACGTGCCGAAGTTCATGCCGATTCCCGTGGTCGACAAGCAGAACTGCACTCGCTGCCATGCGGAACGCGATCGGCTAAGTGCCGGAGCCAATGCGGACGAATCCACTCGACCGAAACAAGATGCGGCTCGTGCAGCCCGGCTCAAACTTCGCGATGAGGACCCGAATCGCCCCGTTCCCAAGTTTTTGCACTCTACACACCTTAGCCCCGAGCAATTCAGCGACAGCAGTTCGTGTGAAACGTGTCACGTGGATTTGGCCAGAAGCGATGCCGACAACTTGGGCGACAATCAGTTTGACGCAGAGAGCTGCCGGACCTGCCACACCACAGAGTTCGAAGTCGCAACCTATTTGCGTCCAAGCAACACAGCCGCCGCGTTCTTGCACGAGTTCCACATGAACGAGGACGCGCTCAAGGAGGATAAGCAGCTCGGCGAAGAGCGCTGTTTGCGCTGTCACTCCTTCGACCAAGAAAAGAACAACTTCGGCCTGCGCAACTTCCTTGTCGAAACCGGTGACACGCATGACGGTTGTGTTCAGTGTCACGAGCACAAAAATTGGAAAGTGACGGACCACGGGGAAACCGACAAGTGCACCAAATGTCACGCCTTCCAAGAGGGAGACTCGCTGAGCGATTTCGCAAGCATGGCAACGAATCGCCCCCGCGCGAAGCTGCTACGTCCGCGCCCCGCTGGATTCAAATTCGGTGCGCATGCACACCAGCAAATCACGGCGCCTGAAGGACAAAGCATTGATCAAAAATGCGCCGAGTGCCACCGCGCCAACGTATCGGAGCTGCCTTCGATGCTCTCGAATCGGCCGTTCGACCACGCCAGCCACCTTTCCGCCAACTTCGGTGAGCTTTCCAAGTCGTCCTGTACGAAGTGTCACAAAGAGATGGAGCGAGAGTCCTTCGCCGACCTATCGGACCAGAAGGGCTTGGTCGGCACGGCAGATGCCTCTGCAACTATGATCTACGAGGATAACAGTTGCGCAGAGTGCCACGGCGACGGATTCGAGACCGTGCTTCCCGATAATAAGGAGCGCACCGTGATGTGGTTCGATCACGGCAAGCATGCCTCGAGAAAGCATCCCAAAACCGGCAAGCGATTCGATTGCATGACCTGCCACGTTGATTCGCCCGATGGCAGCAATTTCTCAGTTAGCATTCCGGAGAACGTGCGCAACTGCACGCAATGCCATAGCCATGAAGATCACCCGGATGAAACCGGTGGCTTCACCGCCGACATGGTCAGTTCCTGCCTCGACTGCCACCGCTTCTCTCCGATTCCCGAACGCGACAAGCCCATTCAGGTAGAGCGACTACGAATCACGAAGAAGATTGGCTTCGAGAGTCACGATAACGGAGGCGCCTGCATTAATTGTCACGCAATGAGTCCCGAGATCGTCGGCGATGCGACACCCGTCGTCCTCGCAGCTGCGCCAACCGAGCGGACAGTACAAGGTACCCGTCAGTTCCGAATCCACCAGAAGCAGCACGTCGGGGTCGAAGCCAACAACAAGTTCTTCAACAAAGGGACGGGCCAAGACCGCCAGTACTGTGTGGACTGTCACTGGCAATCACAGAAGCGCCCGTTCAGTAAGGATAGCGCGTTCAAGAACGAGCCTTACTACGGCTTGAGCAAGACGCAACTTCGCGCCGAGTTCGGCGATGACATGACCGGTTTCCCCGGGTTCGCCGAGTAGCCTCGGTCGAAAATTTGAGTCTGCCTTGCTCGGTCGATTCGAGAATCGTTCGCCGATTCGCGTCCAATAAGGCCATCCAAGTTTGGCTAGAGGGAGAATATGAGTATGTCGACGCCGATCAACGAGCCCGCTGGACGGGAACGCTCTCACAAGAATTCCGCACCTAGTGCTAACGATCCTTGTTGCGCGGCGACCGCTTCGAATAGGCGCTACTCGATTGCGCTGAGATCCAAGTCTCAAAACAGGATCGAGCGGAAAAATCGGATTCGAAAACCAATCAGCCTATTCGTGGTGACAATCACAAGCTTAGTTGGACTTTTGACAAGCTCGTCAATAGTGACATCTTCGGCCAATGAATTCTCGGAGGAATCAGCCCCAGTCAATTTGGCCGTTCTCGAAGTGCCATTGTTGGACACTGTCGACTTCTCACACGCTCGACACGTCCCCCCTATGTGGCTTCACTACAATCATGAGGTCAAGCGCGATTGCACAGGCTGCCACGACTTCAGCGATCCCGATCCCGAGAATTGGCCCTCCCCCATGGAGGCCTGCGTCAAATGCCACGCCTTCGACTCGTTCACATTCTCTGGAACCCCATCGACGGACCCCGCTTCTAATTCTCGGATGCACGTTGACCACGCCACGCAGGCGTGCAGTCTTTGCCACTCGCCCGTCGGTGCGCCGGACGACGTGCCCAAGTACATGCCGATCCCCGTCATCGACAAGCAGAAATGCACCCTATGTCACGCGGACTACATCCGAAAAACCGTTGAAGTAAATACGGAGGGAAGCAGTCGAGCTGAACGAGATGCCGCAACCTCAGCCATTCTAAAGCTCCGCGATGAAAAGAAGGACCGCCCCCTTCCTACTTTCTCACACGCCCAGCATCTTCGCCCTGAGCAATTCACAGACAGCGATTCCTGCGAAAAATGTCACGTGGAATTATCGAGAAGCGATGCCGACGACTTAGGCGATAAGCAATTTGATCCAAGAAGCTGCCGGACCTGTCACAGCACGGAATTTGAGGTTGGCACGTATTTCCGTCCCAGCAACACCGCTGCGGCGTTTCTGCACGAATTCCATCTGAATGAGAGCGCTCTGCAGGTGGATAAGCAACTGGGCCAAGAGCGTTGCCTCCGCTGCCACTCTTTCAACGACGAGAAGAACACCTTCGGCCTTCGCACCTTCCTCACGGAGTCCGAAGACATGCACGACGGGTGCGTCAAGTGTCATGAGCACAAGGACTGGAAGGTTGAGAACCACGGTCAAACCGACAAGTGCTCGAATTGCCACGCCTTCCAAGACGGTGACTCTCTCATCGAGTTCGCTGGTATGGCGACCAATCGGCCGACAGTGAAGCTTTTACGCCCACGCCCCGCTGCATTCTTGTTTGATGCGCATACTCATCAGCAAATCACGGTTCCGGCGGGAGAGTCCGTCGACGCCAAGTGCGCTGAGTGTCACCGCGCCAACGTTCCTGAACTACCCTCGTTGCTGAGTAACCGGCCGTTCGATCACGCCACTCACCTTTCGGCCGACTTAGGCGAGCTCTCCAAAAAAGCTTGCCTGCTTTGCCATAAAGAGATGGAGGGAGAGACTTTCGCTGATCTGAGGGAGCAAGAAGGTGCGATCGAAAACCCTGACCTTTTGGTGATGATGATCTACGAGGACACTGACTGTACGAAGAAGTGTCACGGCGATGGCTTTGAAACAGTGCTGCCCGAAAACAAAGAACGTGTCGTGATGTGGTTCGATCACAAGAAGCACGACTCGACGCGAAAACATCCCAAAACAGGCGAGTCAATCAATTGCCTGACCTGCCACGTCGACTCGCAAGACGGCAGCCGGTTTTCGGTCAGTATTCCCGAGGACGTGCGCAACTGTACGCAATGCCATAGCCATGAAGAACATCCGGAACAAACCGGTGAGTTCAATTCCGAATTGGTCAACTCCTGCCTCGATTGCCATCGCTTTTCGCCAATTCCGAAACGCAATGAACCCATCCAAGTGAAACGCTTGCAGGTCAACAAGAAGATCGGGTTCGAAAGTCACGCTAATGGAGGAGCCTGCCTAAATTGTCACGCGATGAATCCAGAGATCGTCGGCAACGCGACTCCGCTGGTCCTGGCGGCTCCGCCGACCAAAAGGACAATTCAGGGAACTCGTATTTTCAAGATCCACAAAAAGCTGCACCCGGGGTTTGAAGAGGACAATAAATATTTCAACCGCGGTTCGGGCACGGATCGCCCGTTCTGTGTGGATTGTCACTGGCAATCACAATCGCGTCCGTTCGGCAAAGCAAGCGCATTCAAATCCGAGTTTTACTCCGGCCTGAGCAAGCCTGAAATACGAGATAGGTTCGGCAATGACATGACCGGGTTCCCCGGGTTCGCCGAGTAACGCTCCCGTCAAATGCCCGAACCGGCCCTAGCGGTTTACACAAAACGGAACGGGACCAAATGCAAACAGGGCACGTGCGACATGCGCACGTGTCCTGTTTGCGTTGGAGACAACGTTCGAGCAAAAGCTGCTCGAAGGTTTTGAGGCTCGGAACTACAAATTTAAGAGCAGGACAACGATCAAGATGATCGCGACGACCGCTCCGACGATTATCAACAGCTTGTTGTTGCCATCGCCACCCTTCTTGAAGTTGTCCGTCAAAATCAAACTCTCGCCTTTGCGATAGGCGTCGCACCAATCTTCGATGGTGATGACTTCCTGCAAGAGCAAGCTTTCACCGACGTGCCGCTCGCCCGCGATCGTATCGCCTAGAGCTTGAACGCGTTGGTGAGGTTGAATCTTCTGCTCTTTGACGAGCACCTCCAGGGCCGCTTCGTAGCGCTCGGGCGGAATCGGCCGATTGCTCGAATCGACGTTTGCTACGAACAGAACTTGAATCGGCCCGAAGGCCAATCCCATTTCGGGCAACAATTCGCGCGGACTATTTGGAGCGAGTTGCTCGCCGCTCACCTTCGTTTTATTGCGCCCCCCTAGGTCTTCAATGAAGAACCGGTTGCTGGATTGCTCGAAGGTAATACGTGCATGCTTTGAAGAAACCGCGGGATGGTTCGCGA
>JBLINP010000023.1:0-26281 GCA_047639415.1 Planctomycetota bacterium
CGCAGACGACCTTGTAAGGTCGTCGAGGACGCCAGTATCTGCAAAGTGCCAGCAGGAACCAATAGACCGGCAGTGCCGGTCGTTCGTGGTGTTTGGTCCGCGTGTTCATGAATAATTCGGGCTAGGGTGCGGGCAAATCTTCGACGCAACCAGCGAGGGTCGCGATCCAAAGCCACCCCACGAAACAAGAAACCGCGCCAAACGTGCGGTAGAACCTTCCAACGTGCCGCATATCGAGATTGTAGGGATCCTCCCTCTGTGACAGGATGGAGGCGCGTATTGTTCACGGGTTCACCGATCTAAACGGTGAGAGTCGTGCAATGCGAAGTACCTTCGACGCGGACTTCGCGACGAACGCAGCTGAAGATCCAAATACAGATGTCCAACCCCGATCCCATTCGCCAATCCTTCGAGGAAGCGGCCGAAACCTTGCGCGCTTTTCTCGCCGACGCTGACTGCCTCGCCAGTGTCGGGCAGTTCGCCACGATGGCTCTTGAAACTTTCAAGGACGGCGGGCGTCTACTCTCCTGCGGCAATGGCGGCAGCATGTGCGACGCAATGCACTTTGCAGAGGAATGGACCGGACGCTTTCGCGGCGATCGTTCCGCGCTGCCAGCGCTCGCCTTTTCGGACCCGAGCCAACTGACTTGCATCGCCAACGACTTTGGTTACGACGAAGTTTTTGCGCGTTCCGTTGAAGCATACGGCGCGAAGGGCGATCTTCTGCTCGCCATTTCTACCAGCGGCAACTCACCCAACATTTTGCGAGCGGTTGAAGTCGCCAAGGCCAAAGGCGTCAAGACCGTTGGCCTGTTGGGCAAAGGCGGCGGCAAGCTTCGCGATCAAGTCGACCTTCCGATCATCATCCCGTTCGCGACGACATCCGACCGGATTCAAGAGTTGCACATCAAGGTCATTCACATCGTGATTGAAGCCGTTGAGCGCGAGCTGTTCCCCGAGAACTATTGAACTCGGGGGAAGCGAAGGTGTTTAGATCGAGTCCAAACCCCAAGCGAAGGTTTGCAGAGGCAACTTGTCGACGTCGATGCCGAAGTAATCGCCAAAGGCAATCGTTTCGGCGCGTTCGCCCTTGCCGCTGAAGAGCAGAACCAAGAGCGTGTCGTCGTTGAGATACTCCGAGCCGTTGGCCGTTACGATTTGGACTTGTTCAGCCTCAATCGCATTGGGGTTGTAATTCACAACCGCGTGCTCGCCCAACAACTCCATTAAGAGTCCTGCTGCTGCGCCACGGTTGATGATTTTTGCAAGCCCAAGAAGTCCCGTGACCGGCGGCGAACCGATAGCGGTCATGCGCTCGACCAATTCGTTTTCGTTGCAGGGCGCGATCAAGAATGTGGGCTTGTCGCTGGGGTTCGTTTCCGCGTGAACGCGAAGTAGGCCGAGTACGGATTCAATCGCACCGCCCCATTCGTGAACCGTTCCGTCGAGGTCTTCGCCGCGTCCCATGCAAGCGTATGCCAGCACTTTGCCGTCGACGACATGGACCAAGGTGCTCATGCCAGGGCATTCGAGCAGTGCAACGGTCTCATCCAAAGAGCGATTCATACGCGCCTTGTGATTGCAGTAATGCTGATGGATGGCTTCGGCGTTCTCGGCCGAGGCCACGCAGGATCCGTCGATAACGGGCAAGCCTCTGAGCACTGCTTCGTCGATGATGAAATCGTTCTCGGAACCGATCGGGCGATAGCCGCGCGCGAAGTAGAAGCGCGGGTCGTCGGCCCAAAGCATGGAGATGACCGCGCCTTGTTCGGCAAGGCGTTGCTCGCCGGACAGGAGGACGCTGGTGGCCAGTCCCGTTCCGCGAAAGCCGTTGTCGGTGGAGACGGATCCGATTAGACCCAACTTGTAGTTGGCATCGGGACAAATCGCTTCACGCAACAAGATCGCGCAAGTTGAACGAATGGATTCATCGTCTCCCATGCTGACGACTTGACCGCTAAAGCCGGTTCGGAAAACGAGCGGGAACTCGTCGGCCACTGTCGTGACTTCGCGCAGAACGCGATCCATCAGTTCCACTACGTCTGCTAAGTCCGGTTTAATTGTTTCGGTCATCATTTGGTTTCACTCTGTGCGGGGCCGTCATTCTGTTGGCGAATTTGTCGATACGATTCGAGGAGTTCTTCGCCGAGAGAGAGGGCTTCAGCAAGCGAGGCTTTAGCGCCCTCCACGGCTCCCGCCAAATCTTTGGCATCGTCAACTCCAAGAGTCTGTTCTTCTAAAGTGCGGGCCTTTGCATCGAGCTTTTCGAGCAACGCCTTAAAGACAGCACCTTGCGCCTTGGTTTCGGTCGAACCAGCGGTGCCCTTAGGGGAAACACCGGAATTTTGAATTGCGTCGGCCTGCGATAGGCCAGGCTTGCCATTGATAGGAATATTAGCCATCGAACTACCTCAAAAAGTTAAGCAAGTTGGTTTGCAGGAGACGTGCACCGGAGGCCTGTGCTAACTCCAAAGATTGTTGAGCACGCGCCAAATCGAGCGCTGCTTCCGATATATCCACGTCTAATTCTTCTGATCGCAGCGACTGCAGTTGGAGCTGCACGCCTTCGAGCTTGCCCTCGGTTTGCGTCATGCGTTCACTTCGTGAGCCCAGGCTTCCAAGCGAAACCAGCAAGTTGTCGTGTCCGCGATCGACCTCCGTCAGCCAAATGCCGAGTCGGTCGGTGAGTTCGGTCGGATTCAACTCGTCGCCATTGCGCAGGTCGTCAGCGATGCCTTGCAGCGTATCGAAGACGTTGACCTTGCCGCCAAAAGTGGTTAGTTCGACGCCCGCTCGCGTCACGCCAGTCAGGTTTACGTGTAGCGTGTTTCCGCTGTCCGGATGAATCAGCTCTTGGTCGGTTTCGTTGAAGTCGATTGCGGTGAAGTTCGAACCATCGATCGAGATTGATCCCGCGCCAGACAACGTGCCGGTAAAGTTACCGCCACCGTAAGCACTGAAGTCAAGGTGAGCGACGCCACCGGATTCGTTGGCGATTTCAAAATCCGCGAGGTCGGCGCTACCTGCTGTCGGAATGTTTTGCACCAATCCGTTGCCCAACTGAACGGTGCCCGCAGCCGCGTCGATTGTCAGCGTATTCGCACCGAGAATCGTGTCGTCGGCGCCGCCGTTTGAGAGCGTTACGCCAGAAGACGTCAGCGTGCTGGAAGAAGTACCGTCGTGCCGGAGCGTCAGATACTCGTAACCTTGACCTTCGTCACCGGTGCTGCCGCTTGAGACACCCGTCAAGCCCGAAAAGACTGGACCCGTGCCGTTGTTCTTCGCAAAGGCTTCTTCGCCGCTGACCGTGATTGCAATCTCGACCCCGTTGCCGATTCGAACCGACTGCTCTTCATCGTTGCCGGTGTAGATCGCGCGATGAATTCCACCGATAACTTGGTCCACCCAGGGCGCGTCACCCGATTGAGTTCCGCCGAACAGATTGCGCTCGCCGGATCGCGTATTCGCAATACCGATCATCTCGTCGCGAAGCAATTCGATTTCGTTCGCAAGCGCGTTGCGGTCTTCCGGCGAAAGTGTGCCATTCATGCCCTGAATCAGGTTTTGGCGCACTTCTGCGAGAATACCGGATCCGTTTTCGAGCGCGACGGCGCCGGTGTCGACCACCGACCGACCGAGGCCGATCGCGTTCACAAATCGATCCGTGCTTGAGATCTGCCGATTGAATGAGAGCACGCGAGCGGTGCCGCTGGGGTCGTCGGAAGGTCGCAAGATTCGACGACCCGTCGCGACCTGTTCTTGAGAGCGAACTAAGCTGCTCAAGTTCAACCGTAGACCGGCCAACACGCGATTGTAATTTGAGGATGTACTTATTCGTAAAGGCATGAGACTTACAGCAAGGCAAGGAGTTCGTCGTTGAGATCGTTGAGCACATTGATGAAACGAGAAGCCGCTTGAAACGACTGCTCGAACTCCAATAGTTGCACTAACTCCTCGTCCACGTTGACGCCGGAGACTTGCTCCTGGCGTTGTTCTAAACTTTGAATCAGGGCTTCGTTTGCGCCGAGAGCATCGATCGTTGAGGCCGTCTCGAATCCGGACTGACCTACAATCTCGCCGTAAAACTCGGACATCGATGCGCCGCCCAGTTCATCGATTCGAGAATTCTCGAGATCGAGCAGGTTGAGCAGCGCTTGGTTGTCACCGTCGAAACCCGAAACCGATGACGCGATCAAGTCGGGGTCGGTTTGAATGCCTTGCAGCACGGCGATGTCGCTCGCGCCGGTGCCGGTGAAGAAGGAACCAACTCCAACAGCGATCAATGCATCGGCTGTATCGGAATCGCTAACGACGTCGACCGACATGGAGTCGTTATGGAGGGCTGATAACTCACCCAATCCGAAACTCACCATGACACCTTCAGCTACTTGAAGGTCCGTGCCCGGTACGTAACTGCTACCGACATCCAGAGTGGCTACGCGATTGCCAGACGAATCCAAAACGTCGACACTCAAACCAGAAGTGGTGCCGACCGTTCCATTCGAAGTCGGCTCAAAGGTGTACACATCGTTGTCGGAACCGGTGTAGGTACCCGAAATCTTTACATCAACAGCAATATCTTGCCCACTGATCGGATTGCCTGCGAAACCGCCCCAGCCAAACTCCGTAGCGGCATTGCCACCAGTGATTTCGAATCCCTCGGTACTGCCTGCACCTTGGGTTTGCAGCACGAGTTGTCCGTTGACCGCAGCAGCCTGCATTCCAGTCGAAGTGATGTTGCTATCCGCGTTGATGACCGCCGCAATTTCCTCAGCAGTGGCCTCCGAGATATTGGCGAAGTCTGCGGCGTTGAATGTCACATTGAACGTGCTTCCACCGACATCGAGGTTGAGCGTGTCGCCATCATTCAACGCGAAGGGACCATTCGTATCACTGCCAACCGATGCGCGTCCACCGCCAAATCCACCGATGTTGTCGGGGTTGACGTCCATCCGCTGACCGAAGTCGAAACCAAAACCGGCATCGGCCACGAGTTGTATGCGGCCGAGGCCATCGATGTCGGCGGAGAGATGCGGAATGTCGCTGAGCGAGTCGAGAAACTCCCCGACCGTCGTATGACTCTGCGAGATTCCAATCTTGCTCTTGGTCATCTCGCCGGTGCTCTTGTCGGTGATGTTCACGTAGAGCTCGCCGTTCACAACCGTCGTTGGCAGTCCCGCATTCGAAAGCAACTCGTCGCGGAAGTCACCGTCTTTGTCGGTGTCGACAAACAGGCTTCCGCCGGTGAGTGACGAGTAGGAACCGGAAGCCGGAACGCCCGCGCTGTGTACGCGATTGATTTCGCGAATCACGTTTTTGGCAAGCAAATCTAACTTGGACTGAAGGTCAGGGATGGTGTCCGCACCGACTGCGACTAAACCTCCTAAGATTCCTCCGCTGGGCTTGGTCTCGACTGCGGCGCCCTTGATTCGAAGCTCGACATTGCCCTCTTTGTCCACTTTAGAGGTCAATGCGTGAAATCGCGTTGAGCTGACCAGCGTGCTTCCACCGACCAACACACGCGTAGCTCCAGTCGCGTCCGTTTGCGCTGCGATGTCCACCAATTCCGACAATTGCAAAACGGCCAGGTCGCGGCGATCGGACAAATCGTTGGGTGCTAAACCTGCAGATTGCGCTGCCGCAATCTCGTTGTTGAGCGATGAGATTTCTGCAGCCAAGTCGTTGACCTCGTTGACTCTAATCGCGACTTCCCTTGAAGTGTTTTGGCGAATGTTTTCCAAGCTGCCCGACATCTGATTGAACTGTGAGGTCAGTTGAACGGCATTGTTGATCATGCCGGTGCGGAGAATCGAATCGGACGAGTTCGTCGATAGGCTCGAGATAGAAGTGAAGAACCCGTCGAGCTGACCGCCGAGGCTGGCGCCATCGGGCTCCTGCAAGAGCGCTTCAATTTCGGACAGAGTTGTGAAGCGCGATTCCAACCGACCTTGAACGGAGTTTTGCGTCAACAATCGACGCTGTAACAGCGTGTCGACTGTGCGGCGAACCGAGGTAGCGTTTACGCCGTTGCCGACTAGCAATCCTCCGCTAAATACCGGGCGAGATGCCGCCAAATCGACACTCTGCCGCGAGTACCCAGGCGTATTCGCATTGGTGATGTTGTGTCCCACCGTGGCAAGCCCGACTCGTGAAGCGAGCAGCGCTTGCAAACCTGATGAGAGTCCGATTCCTGCAGCCATGATTAGATCTCCGCGTCGATTAGGATTCCGGTACTCGGCGACTTTTCGCCAGTACCTCCGAGTAAGCACATGACGTCACGTAGGACTTCTCCGTGGCCACGGGCGATCACGGCCAATTTGCGCGCTTGTTTGCGCACAGCGAGTAGTGAGTCTTTCAATTCGTTTCGTACGCGACTGAGGCCGGCCGTCGGAATGCCACGCACGGCGAGTCGTTCGATCAGGCTTCCGATCGTCAACAGCTGCGGTGGAACGCCGAGTTCGCCGCCGAAAGCACTCATTAGAGCCTTGCGACGTTTATCGCGCATCGGTTCCTCGCTGAGCTCGACTTCGACCTTTTGACTGGTCGCTTCGATAACATCCGTATCGCCGGCAATGGCGGCTTGGGTTTGCGCTTTGAGCAAAGTCTCCAAACGACTTTGAACGCTTTGTTCGTCCTGCAATTGCGATAAGAGCAAGTTCGTCAACTTATTCAGCTTCACGATATACCTCGGCAACTTTGCTCGGCGTGCCGGCAGGCACGGTTTCGTCGACGGAACCCGTCGCAGCGTCAGGCGCAATGTCAGCGTCCTCAACTTGCGAGACGTAGTGATTCACCATCGCGCCGGTTCCGAGCGTTCCCTGCTCAGCCATGACTTGTCCGACATACTCGTCGAGCCAGCTGCTGAAGCTATCCGCGCCAGGACCTTTGCCGAAGAAACCTTCGTCCAGTCCTTTGCGCATTTCCTTGGCTAGCATCGTTCCAAGCATGGCTTCGAACTTGTCGCCAGCGTTTTTGGATGAAGCGTCGTTCATCGCTCGCTGAAGATTGCCCTTTTCAACATTCAAGTTGGCTTGGTCAAGCTTGCCCGTAATCGATGCGTTGAGAGAGTTGATATCCATTACATCATCACTATTTCAGCGTGCAGCATTCCGGACTGCGCCATGGCCTGAAGGACTTGAATCATGTCTCGCGGAGTCACTCCGAGAACGTTGAGAACCTCAACGACCTCTTGCAGCTCGACCGCGCCATTGACGATTGTCAACGCTCGGTTTTCTTCTTCAACCAGCAACGATGTGCGCGGTTGATTTTCCGTGGTACCGCCTGATTGCGGGCCCGGTTGGCTGGTTTCAGGCGTTTCCGCAATCGTTACCGTCAGGTTGCCCTTGGTGATTGCGCCTTGCGTGATACGGACACCTTTGCCCATCACGATGACACCCGAGCGTTCGTTCAAAACGACTCGAGCGAAGTTTTCCGGAGTGATTTCGCGCTCGATTAGCGAGGCGACGAAAGCGACGTGCGAACGCTCAGGTAAATCGGCGGGCACCGTAACGCGCACCGTCATTGAGTCCTGCGCCATTGCCGCACCGTCGTAGATGGCATTGATCGCTTCGGCGATACGATTCGAGTTTCCGAAGGAACCGTTCAGCGCGTGCATGTCGAGATAGATGAACCCGTGCTCACTTACCAGGCTGCCTGCTACGGCACGTTCAACCTTGCCGCCCTGTGGAATCATTCCAACCGTCACGTGGTTTTGAGTTGCGGTCGCGCCTTCGCCACCGAATGAGAAACCGCCGGTTGAGACCGAACCCGATGCCGTGGCATACACGTCCGTGCCGCTCATGTCGGTTAGTTCGGCTCGCACCAAAGTGCCGCCGACCAGGCTTGTACAGTCATATAGCGAAGAGACGCGAACGTCGATGCGCCGACCCGGCTTGATGCCGGCCGGGAGCATGACCTCCACCCAAACAACGGCCACGTTCTTTGAGTTGATTGCACTTAAGGGCAACGTGATGTTCTGCGTGAGCAGCAAGTTCTGAAGCGCCTGGCGAGCAGCCGTTCCCGAATCACCGGTTCCGGCGAGTCCTGTCACCAAGCCTATACCTTGAACGAGGTTTTGCTCTTGACCGCGCACGGCAACTAAATCCTTGACGTGAACGCGTACTTCGCCCGAGGTACCACGTCCCGGCTTGGGCGTGATCCGCTCCAGCTTTTTGTAAGCCGCTTCTGACTTCCCGCTGGGCTGGTCGGGCGCCTCAATTCCACCCGGTTGAAATACAACCGGACGAGATCGACGCTGGTCTGCTGGTTCTACCCGTTCGGATTCACCACTCTCTGCTTGTGCAAAAACACTCGTAGAACAGAGCAGGAAGATTCCTAAGAAGTATAGGTTTGTGCGTTTCATAATGTTGCTCATCAATCGATGCTGTTTCACTTAGAAGGGCCAGAGCCAGCGCAGCGCGTCGACAACGAAGGCAGCGAAACCAGTGCGGTTAGTAGCGTCGGTTAGAGGACCGGAGCCTGCGTATGAAACGCGAGCGTCTGCGACCTTCTCCGAGACAATCGTGTTGTCCGGGAGGATGTCGAAACGGCGAATGATTCCTGAGATCTCGAGCACCTTGATCTCTTGGTCAATGCGAATTTCGCGGCGACCACTGATGACCAAATTGCCGTTCGGATGCGTGTCCACGATGATCGCAGTGACGCGCGCGGTGAAGTCACCCTTCTTCGCGTAGTTCGCAGTGCCCTTTAGTTCGTCAGCACTATTGCCGCCCAAACTCGGCAGCGTTGAGAATGCGTTCGGCGTGAGATCCAAATCGGTGAGCGCGTAATCAAGCGATGTTTCACGCTTGATGTTCGACGTCTCCTGATTTGAAACGTCTTGCGTCTCTGAAATCAAAACCGTGATCAAATCGCCTTTGCGACGAGCCGTTTTGTTCGCGATTGGGCCCTGCGGCCCACGGTTTGGACGATAGATCGATCCAATTCGATCTTGCGCGGAAACCACGTCGCTACCTCCGAAGAGGAAAACGATGACTAAGATTGCGATGCGTACTTTCATGGGACTCAAGGCTTTCATCCGTTGGTTATTCACGTTGAACATCAATTTTGGCCGACGCTGATCACTACTTCGACGAGGTCACGGGAACGCACGGTCGCGCTCATTTCCCGTTCACCAGTCACGGTCGTCACGCGGATTCGGTCGCCGAGCGCGCCGTCTTGCTCCGCAGTTGCGGGCACTCGCGCAGAGATGCCTCGGCTTCTCACTTGAAGGTAAATCGTGTCACCTCTTTTGATCACGATCGGGCGCTTGACGTCCAGGCCCGTCACCATGTCGCCGACTTTTAGATCGCGTGCAGCAACCGCACCGATTGCGAGTGCTCTACCGATTGGATTGTTCGCGCCAAACTTCGGAACCAATACCCGCTTCTGAGTGAAGTGCGAGGGCGTCAACAACTGACCTGCGGCTGCAGGTTTGATCAAAACCGTGCGGAGTTCGTAGACCGCAACGCTCCAGCGCGTCCAGATCGTGCGATAGATTTCGCCGTCCACGATCAGTCGCACCGGGACACTTACCGGACCCGATGTGAGCAGCGGAATATCGAAATAGGCCTCCAACTTGGCCGTTTCCAAGCCAGCGGGGATTGCGACCGATTGAGCTCGATCGATCAACACGTACTCGACGTCGCGATTTGCTGTCCGCCGTTTCAGCTCGACGTGAGCTGCCGCTTCAATGCTGGGCCCAGGAACCGTTTCGACTTCGGGCCAAGCGCGACAAGCGCGATCGCCGTCGAGCGTGACCTTGATGCCTGTTTCGCGGAAGACGATCTCGGCAACGCGCTTGCCAAAAAACAATCGACTGTGTCCCGGCATCGGTGCATAACCGAGCCCCACGGCGCCGACCTGCGAAACTTCCGCGGGGTCGAGGCCTGTGATGCGTGCAACTTCGTTGACGGTCACGTTGGTTCCCGAGACGTTTACTTTCATGGGCAACGTCAGCGTCACCCCTGCGAATAGAATGGTCAAAATCATGGTGTTCACCTAGCGGACGAGGTTTCCTACTTGTTGCATCATTTCGTCAGACACCTTGATCGTTCGGCTGTTGACTTCGTAATTACGCTGCGCTTCGATCAGCGCGATGAGCTCATCAACGATCGCGACGTTTGAACGCTCGCGGAAGGACTGGCGTAAAACGCCCGTTCCCGTTGCACCCGGTGTCTGACTAGTCGGTGAGCCCGAGCTCGCAGTTTCGGAGAACATGTTGCCGCCGAGTGCTTTCAATCCCGCGGGATTGGGAAAGCGAACCAACGTGATGTTGCCGACAACTGTCGGCGTGGCACTGCCGGCCTGGGTAACGCTTACCGTGCCGTCTTGACCGATTGAAACTTCGGTTGCGTCGGCCGGAATTGTGATCTGCGGTTCCAAAGCGAACCCATCCGAATTCACCAGCAACCCGGTTGAATCGCGGCGAAAGCTGCCATCGCGGGTGTAAGCCGTTCCGCCCCCAGCAGTGCTGAGTTCGAAAAAGCCCTCGCCTGAAATGCCAACGTCGAGCGGATTCGCCGTGGGCTCCAAGTCACCTTGCATGAAGAGCTTGGTCGAACTCGCGATTTCCGTACCGCTGCCGACCTGCAAACCCGTCGGATTGTTCTGACTGGCGGATGTCGGCGCTCCCGGCTCGCGGAAGGTTCGATACATCAACGATCGAAACGACAGTTGGTTCTTTTTGTAACCGTTCGTGTTCACGTTCGCGATGTTGTTCGCGATGGTGTCGACTTGCATCTGCTGCGCTTGCATGCCCGATGCGGCTGTTCTCATTGCTCGTATCATTAGTCGTTACTCTTTTGCTGCTTACTGCATCCGACTGAGTCGTCGGTAGGTTTCGTTGATCATCCCGAGCACGTTGGACGCACCTGAGAATCGACGTTGAACGGATATCATTGAGATCATCTCTTGAATCGGAGAGACGTTTGAGCCTTCGAGCGAGTGCTGCCTGACGGTGAGCGTGTGGGCCACCTCAGTGAAATCGTCAGGCGCTTCGAAGAAGCCGCCATCTACGCTTTCCAATTGCTCGGGCCTCTGGAAGTTGACCAACCGCAATCTGCCCAACTCGCGATCGTCTTGAGAAACGACGCCTTCTTCGCTTATTGCGATCGGGCTGCCTTCCGAATCGATAGCGCCTTGCAGACCTTCCCAAGCGATGGGAAAACCGTCCAATGTTTGAAGGCTGCCAGAGCGGTCGACTTGAAACTGGCCGTTGCGGGTAAAGACTTCGCCGGACGGACCTTCGACTGCGAAGAAACCATCGCCATCGAGTGCCAGGTCGAGCGGGTTCCCCGTTTGACGAATATCGCCTTGCGAAAAGTCGGTGCGGTTCTCTACGCGAACCTCCTCGCCCTGCCCACCGCGACGGTTTGCTGCCATCGCGTGAACGAAGGAAGTCTGACGCTTATAAGCCGTCGTAGAGCTATTCGCTAAATTGTTGGCGAGCGAATCCAATTGCTTTTGGCTCGCTGCCATTGCCTGTACGCCGCTTGAGATTCCGGAAGTCATGTACCGACCTAGACGCAAGGCCGGTGCCAAGTGTCAAAATCGGTTCTAGAGCGCCCAGGAAGGCCCTGAAAGCGCTTTCCTCCCGCTCGCCACGGAAAGATTTACTCCCCTCCGGTTCGCACTGTGAATTCCCTTCGATGGGGAATTGGATCTAAACCGTGCGCTCGCATTCGATTCGCTGATCAGGATCGGCAGGCCGATCCCGGTTTTGCTTGCCTCGCTCCAAGGGGCTCGAGATCGCGCGCCGGTACGGAAGCAATGCTCAGCCGGCGGCCTTGGGCTAGGGCAACGGCAGATCGGTGATTGCGCGGATTCGGCTAAGCGGCGTGCCCAGCTGCGCGATCACGCGAATCGCTCCGTTAAACGGAACTGGGGCAAGGCCTGCGCCTCGCCCCAGTGTCTGTGATTGGTTTCAGTTAAGGACTGAGTAGGAGTGTCTACTGTTGCATCGACCTGAGTTTATCGATGAACGCGTCCGCTTCCTTGCTCGCGTAAGTCCCGGCGGCCTTCTCCTTAAACTGTTCAACAACTTCGATCAATTTCGTGACATCGGCAGGCGAATTCAAACGTTCCGCTTTGAGCTCTCGAAGTTTCTGCTGAAGCTTGATCACGCGCTTGGCTTCTTTGTCCGCCTTGATCAGTGACTTAACCTCAGCCACGCGGTCGGAGTTCGTCTTGATACCCTTCATTTGTTTTTTCAGAACCTCGGCTAGATCGAGTGCTCCGAGAAAATTTCCTTCCGAGTAGGACGACTCTAGGGCACTCATACGCGCTGCAATCATCGCCTCGACCGAAGCTCGAATTTCATCGATACTATCCTCGGTTCCCGCAAGTTTATCTAAGCCAGCGAGCGCCTTCGCAAATTGCTTTTGCTTTAGAATTTTGACAAGTGACTTCGTCGACTTTGGCCATTCCCAAGTCGGTTTCTTGAATGCACCTTGGATGTGTTTAGAGATCAAACCAGAATCTATGGCAGACGGGATTCCAGTCCAGACAACGGTGCCCGAAGGATCAATCAAGGCAGCCGAGGGAAAGCTGTCTGCTCCGAGCGCGCTCATCAGTTTCCCCGAAGACTCATAGGCGTATGCGTAACGCGCATTCGTTTCCTTCATAAATTTATCGGTGGGCTTCGCTGGTTCGCTCGTAAGACCGATAACCGAAAGACCGCTCGCACCAAATTCGTCTTGAAGTTCGTTCAGGTGCTCGACCGCAGTTTTGCACGCGTCTGATCCGTGCTCGAAGAATTCAACCAAGATGAGCCGGCCTGTGTAGTCATCGAAGGAACGCGCCGGACTTTGGGCGAAGCCCCCAACTTTACTGGTATCGGGAAGCGGCTGGCCAACTTGTGCGCCCGAAGGCACAGCCGCGATTACGCAAAGCATCAACGCGGCAACTGTGGTGGATAGTTTCATGACGTTTGGTCCTTCATCTGAAGTGACGGTAGGAATTCTTGGACGTAGTGCGGGAGTGCTCTGACTCTCAGAGGCTCGATAAGAGACTCCCGCGACCCGATTCCTACAAGATAAAAAGGATTTGTTGTCCCAACGCGCCCGTTCAGGCTGCTCAATAAATTGCCGTTCCGAGATGAAGCCAATACCGTCGCGGCGAAGAGAGCGAAGGCGGCCCTTTCGGAAAGTTGAGCGCGATTCGCCCAGTTAGGGCACTGCGACGCAGGAGAAGGCTTCGTCGCGATACGGCCGTTCTTCGGGCGGGCTAGTTGAGGGTCGCGAACGTCTGAATTACTGGCCACCGAGACCCGGCAACCAATGCAGGGTCAGGCTGTCTTCGAGATGTTTCACGCGGCGACTCAGGCTTCGCATCCTGTCATTGGTAGCGCAAAACTCTGCCGGGACGATCAGGATGTTTGTGCGGCTCTCTGAAGCTAGTTTTTCGAGCACGGCTGTCAGCGTTCGCTCGCCAGTGCCGAAGGCCACGCGCATGCGGAGAAAACGACTTCGCTTGGTGAGCGGGTCGTCGTCTTCAAGCGCTAGCCACGCTTGGGCCTCTTCGTCAGCAGTGCCGTTGGGCAGGATCACGACGGTTGTTCCGCCGAAGTTGCCGGGACAGGTGGGAAGACGTTTTGCCTCTCGATAACTTGCTGCGCGAATGAGCATGTCGATCGATTCGGCGTCGTCGACTTGAACGCTTGCTTCTACAACCGCCACTTGAACGTTGCGTTCAACGGACTCCTTATGTGCCGCCAGCCGCGCCCATAGTTGCGCTCGAACGCTATCGCTCGTCATTTGAATGACGCGACGGCCAGCTGTCGCTTGTGGGCTAGCTTGCTCAAGTCCCAAAGCGGTGCGAATCGAATTTTCCTGCGCCAATTCGGATTCGAACGGATCGGTTACCGCGGCGCCAAGTTCGTTTTCGAAACCAATCTCGGTATAGCCGTCCAACTCTTCCTTCCACCATGCTTCGTCATCGTCATTTGCGTACACGACTAAGCGTTTGTCGACGGGTTCCATCGATCCGCGCAACTCGGGCAGAGGCAACGGGAAGTCTTTGATCTTCTGGAACTGACGCGGGGCAAAAGCGCGCGATTCGACCGGCATATCGCTCAAGAGTGCAATCGCCGAAACAACCGTCGCCCCGAGCCCTTCACCGGCCAACACAACTCGACTGCCGTCGACGGGCATGTTGCGCGACACGTAGCCCCAGGCACCTTCGACTCCTCTTGCGATAGTTCCAATGTCTTCGGGGAAAGTGTCGGGCCAAAACCAACGGCCGCCATCTCCCAAATCACCTGCAATTTCGCGATAGGGCATTTCGAGCGCAACGATCGCCACTTCCTCGCCCAAGCGTTCCTTCCAAAGCGCGATTCCGTCGCGCGCCGTCAATCCGCTTTCACCCAACCAGATCAAAAGCGGAGCGCGATCGTCATCGGTCGCCGTCTGCGGCAAGTGCACGCGATACTTCAATTCGCGATTTGCCGTCACTGCAAACTGGCCGCTTGAAATATCCGTGGCTCGTCGCGCCGCGTATACCACGTAGTCGGCAACCGGCTTTCCGCTCGGTCGGTTCATGGTCGGGGTCGAAACCGGAACGATGTCAACCGTCAGAACCTTGATGTCCGGTTTGCGCAACATCAGTTGGCGCGTCGTGCCATCCCAGTACGAGCTGTGAAAACCACCGTTCACGTGCAAAACCGAAAAGCCCGGGTTGTTGTCGAGCGCGAGCGCGCAGGCGTCACCCATCGAGTTGTCCCACAAGCTTTGTGTCGCCAATAATCTCGGGTCGGACGGATCCTTGGGCCCGCCCATCATGCCGATATGTCCGCGCACCGCATTGTCCACCAAACGCCAGTATTCGGGTGTATTGGCCAAAAGTTCCGCCGGCGCCCAAGCCTGCTCTTCGCCCTCGAGGTTCGCCAAAAACTCGGCGCCATCTTCCGCCATCGCCATGCGCATTCGAAGCGCGCGCGGAAAGTTCGCTGCAACGACAGGTCCGCCGTCGCGACGCGCACGCTCGATCATCGGACGGTAGGCAGCGCCGTAGTTCGACCAAGGCCGCGCTCCCTCAAGGAAAGTCGGTTCATCGATTTCGCCCGCCACGTATTGATTGAGCAGACTTTGAACGTCGCGCTCAAACATCTCCAGCGCAAGGACAACCGCTCCGTCTTGGCGTTCCAACAGGCCTTCATACACCGCGAGTTCGACGCGATGCGTAGTTTCGTCGGTGTGCTGTTCACCTAGAAATACAACTTCAGCTTCGGCCAAGTCGTCGAGCAGTTCGCTGAAGCTCAGTTCTTCGCCGGTACGACCGTCGCGAACACAAATGACTTCTTCGAGGGGAGCCGCAGACCACGGATGCTCGGGCTCAGGCGCTGACTGAGTGTGGGAAGCACACGCAATCTGCAAACCGACTAGAAAACACAGTCCAAGCCCCCGACCCAATCCGCTCTGATGATTCATGCGCAGAGTTTGCGAGCCCGACGGCTTGTTCCGCGACAAAAAACTGCGTGTTGAACTGTTAAATCAAAAGATGCTCGCTCCGATTATCGGAACGAGCATCTGTTCGTTTGTCTCCCGCGGCTATCGCCCCAGGATGACTCTCAATTGGTGGTTTAGACCAAGTTGACCGTCTCGTTCAGAATCTCGTCCTGAACTGAGATCACTCGCGCACTGGCTTGGAAGCCTCGTTGCGCCTGGATCATGTTGACGAACTCCTGAGCGGTATCGACGTTGGATTCTTCGATGGCTCCGCCGGCAACGCGTCCAGCCGCACCCAAGTTGCCTGTCGAGAGCACTCGAGTTCCCGTGTTCGCGTTCTCTAACCAGAAGTTGTTGCCCGCATCCGAGAGTCCGTTCTCGTTCGCGAATGTCGCCACGCCGAACTGTCCCAGATTGACCAATTCGCCGTTGGTGTAGAATCCGTTGATGCCACCGTTCGCGTCGACTTGGATACTGGATAGCTCACCAACTCCGAAGCCATCTTGGGAATCGGCAAGCAACGTGTTCTGCCCGCCAAACTGAGTCAACCCACTGAAACCGCCGGCGGTTCCCAAGTCGACCGAGATGTTTTGCGCAGGCTGGCCAGTGAAGGTCACGCTTACCGTGCCCGTCGTCGGTGTAGCGATGGAACCGTCTGGATTGAATGTGATCCCAGCGATTTGGCCTGAGTTCACGACGCCCTCAGCGGCATCGACGGTGGCATCCATGTTCCAACTTCCGTCGTCTTGACGCGTGTAATTAAACGCCAACAAGTGTGCTGTTCCGGCCGCATCGAAAACTTCGATGGAACTCGTTCCGGTATCCGCACCCGTTCCGTCGGTGGTTACCGAGAAAGCATGGGAAGCCCAATCGCTGCCGCCCACTGAGCTACTATCATCGAGAAGCGTCATAGATAGATCCGCCTCACCGGTTACATCGGACGTGACTCCGATTTGGCCAGTAGCCGCGTTGAAACTGGCCGTAGAGCCTGAAAGTTGCGTGTTCATGAACGCGACGAGATCACCGACCGTCGTGCTTGGGACAGTACTATCGTATGTGAAGGAAGCTTGAATCGGAGTTCCGTCAGCGTCGGTGGCATTCATCGCAATCGTGTCGCCGTCAACATAGTCGGACAAGTTGCTGGTTAGATCGTTCAGATCCGTGGTCAGACTGGCCGCCGTTTGTGTTCCTGAAACCAAACCACTCGGCATGCCGAGTTCGTTTGCTAAGTCGAATCCCGATACGCCCGGGTTGACCTTGATCGTGGAACCGCTACCGACAAGGTCACTGGTTAGAGCAATTCCTCCTCCGCTCGCGACCGTCGCCGTCACGTGATCAAGCTGGTTGATCGCCGTCGTCACGTCGGTTGTCGAAATTGATCCCGTCGCACTGGTTAGCGTCACCGTTTGTGGCGCTCCGCCGTTGACGATCAACTCCATCGTGAGCGTGTCACCGGGGGTCACTGAAATCGGAAAGGTCGCATTGGTGCCCGTGACTGTCGAAGGCGTTCCCTCGGCCAGTGCCGAAGAACTCGACATCACTTCGGCCAATGGCCCAGTGATCGTCGCTGGCAAGTTGCCGGTGAAACCGACATTGCCGGTCGCTGAAGGAGGCACGACGGCACCGCGGTCGATCGTAAAGGCCGAGCCCGCGGCGTTGAGCACCTGGAAACCGGTGCGCAGATCCACCATCTGGTTGTTCGCATCGAGACCGAAGGTGCCGACGCGGGTGTAAAGAGTTTGCGACCCATCGTTCACCGCGAAGAAGCCTTTGCCTTCTAGCGCTAGGTCGAAGGTACGCCCGGTCGCGTTGAGCGAACCACCGTTGAAATCTCGATCGACAGAACCAAGCCCAACGCCAAGTCCGATTTGGACGGGATTGATGCCGCCGATTGTTCCGCTGGGAAGACTGGCGGGTCGCAAGGTGCGACTGACCATATCGGCGAACGTTGCACGCGAGGATTTGAATCCCGGTGTACTCGAGTTCGCCAAGTTATTGCCGATTACATCGATCCAATTCTGGTGTGCTTTCAAGCCAGAGAGACCGGAGATGAATGAACTTGCCATGGTGCGTTTTCTAAGTTTCGTTTAGTTGTCGGTCGTGGAGTCTTCCGAAGAGTCGCCGGATTCAGAGTCGCCAAGGACTTCCGTCACGTTGGCTAGCGGTACGTCTTCGCCGTCGATTTTAAGAAGCGCTAAGCCCTCTTCAATTTTCACCGACGTGACTTCACCTTCTTTGATGCTTTGTGATTCGAAGTCGTAGAACTTCACCTTGTCGCCAATCAAAGCGCTGCTCTCAGTTAGTTGCGAAAGCAGTGCGTTGGACTGTTGAAGCACAACCATCCCTAGGATGTTCTCATTGAGCTCACCCATCTGTTTATTGAGTTTCTCGGCTTCTTCAAGCGACGAGAAATTGGCTAATTCGGCTACGAATTGTTCATTTGCCGTCGGTTCCAGCGGATCCTGGTTTTTCAACTGTTCCACCAGCAAGGTCATAAAGGTGTCCTTACCGAGGGCTTCGTTTCCGCCTGCCGAAGCAATACCGAAAGGGCTATCGCTCGAACTGATTCCTGAAATTTCCATAGTCTCTAGTCTTCTTTGCCGGCTAATTGCCGGTCATGCGAGCGTGTCGATTTTGTCCTTGCGCAGAATGCTCAAGGATTCGTTCGGTGCGACCTTGGGCACCGTCGATGGCTCGCGGCCAATTGTTTCGCTGAGAGGGAAGGTCGACTCACTCGAACGATCCGATGAAGGATCGCCATGTCGAGAGAGGTTGAGATCGGTGGAGTCGAAGCCGAGGTGCTCGAGCGCAGATCGCAGCTCGGGAGCATGGGCTTCCAGGATTTTGAGCGTCTCTGCTTTGTCCGCTTGAATGTCGCCGGTCACCTTGCCCCCGCGGACGGTGAGGTGAATTACGATGCGCCCCAGGTCGGCCGGAACGAGATTGATTGTGGCGTGACGAGTCGACGGCGTCAGCTGCATGCGCAACTGTTTAAAAATGGCCGACGTGCGTTCCATGTCGACTTCGGGCCGAGCGGGCTGCTGCGATTCCGCGCTTTTGGCAGCACCTTTTGCGAGCGCGCTCTTCTCCGCCTTTTCCACGGCACCAGCTGCTGTCGCACCATCGACGGGCGGAGCTTGCGGAGCGGCCGGACCAGCAACTCCTCTAGATGCGGCTCCCACTTGCGCAGGTACAGCGCCTGCATTCGCTTGATTCACTGCCGATGCCAAGCTCGGAAGAGCGCCTTCAGCCGTCTCTGCTACCTGTTCGGCGACGTTTTCAAAGCCAGCCGGCGGCTGGTCAAGAAGTGCGCCTCCATCGGCATTTGTCGCCGGTTGATCGGTCGGCGCGAGTTCAGCTGCCGAACTGTTCACTTCAGTTGGCTGCTCAGATTGTTCGTTGTTCGATACCTGACGTTCCCGGCCAGTATTGGATGAGTCATCCGAATCACGTGTACCTTTATCAGTAGACGGCCTTTTGTGCTCGGGAGCTTCTGAGCGTTTTTCAGCCCTCGCCGCCGGGTCGTCATTCCGGATATCAACTTCCCGTGAACGTCCGGGTTCGGTGGCCCTTCGCTTGGTCGGATCTGCCTCTTCAAGACGGATCGCGAACAAGTCGCTTAGTGGGGCCCCGTTGGAATCGAGAGTCGGATGGCTGGATGACCGTTCCGTGCCGAACGGCCATCCACCCGACTCCAAAGGGGAGAGGCTTCGAGTTCTCTCCATGACACCGGCTATAACGCAAGCTCGGTGCCAAGTGCCGCGCATCGCTTGAAATCGCGTTTTACGCTCACTCAGGGCGCATTTCAGCTCGTTAGGGAAACGGGATGCCAACTCCAATCCGGTAAGAAGAGCCGAAAATCTAGAACATCAGGGAAAGCGCTTCCGCTTTGACTTTGATGATGGAGAGACGAGTCCTGGATTTGTAATCGCGACAACAAACCCAAGCCTGTAACTAAGAAAGCCCCGCTCGGCAGTTTGCTGAGCGGGGCTTTCTTAGTGTCTAACGACCCGCCATCGGAGGCAGCGCGTCATGTGGGCTAGAAACCGAAGAGGACTTCGAGCGCGTTGCTATGACTCTCGCCACCAGGTCCGAGAGGATCGATTACCATCCATTGGAAGTTGAACGTGAGTCCAGCCAGACCGGAGAGGTTCGGAATCGAAAGCTCGTAGGTCGCTGCGCCAGAACCATCAATCGCGTTCAGGATATTGGCCAGCGGCGTACCCTGGTAATTGGTGCAGCCGAAACCGAGGTCGATGCTCGGGCCAGGCGTGCCAATGCCCAAGAAGGCGAATGAGTTCGCGAGGCCATCGCTGAGCGATACATCGATCGATTGCCCGATGCGACCGACTCCACCGGTCCATTCGATGCTCGGAACTAAACCACCGGTTCCCGCGCAACCGAAGCCGAAACTGCGTTGGTCCCAATGCCCGGTGTCGCTGAAGGGCAGGGCGTGAAGCTCAACGCCGTGGATTCCGTCATCCGCAACGAAGAAGAGTTGAGAACCAGCTCGCACGAAGCTTTTCGGGTATCCGTACCCTGGACCGGCGGCGACATCGACGAGCAATTGGGTTCCCGCGTCCGTGCCGTCGGAAATCCAAGCTTCAGCTCCAATCACTCCATTATTTAGGATCGCGATGACGTTGCGCCCAGATCCTGTGGTGAGGATCGTGTTGGCATTGAACACCGTGTTTTGATCGATCGCGGGACCCAAAGGGAACGTACCCAAAGCCGTGCCATCTGAAACCCACAATGATTCAACAACCCCATCGTTGGCGTAGAAGAACGCGCGGTCGTGGGCGGAGACCACCCTCCACGTTAGTCCGCCGACACCCGGAGTCGGATCGATCTCAAGTAGGCGCGCAGTTCCCGAAGGAGTTCCGTCGGAACGCCAGAGTTCACCGAAATTGACTCCGTCAGACGCGGCGAAAAGTGTGCCGTCTTCCGTCGCCGCAAACCTCGAAATGTTGGAAGAGTCCGGTCCAGGATAGAGATCGCCAAGCAAGGTTGTACCTGCCGGAGTTCCATCGGAAACCCAAGGCTCGTAGCCGGCCGTGCCGTCATCGCCTGTGAAGTACAGCAAGTCGTTTGATGAGTACAGATAGGCCGGGCCCGAATTGGAACTCGCCGGATTGATCTCTTTGACCATGAAGGTTCCCGATGACGTTCCATCGCTGCGCCAAAGTTCCTCTCCGCGCACGCCGTCATCGGCCGAGAAATAGAGCAGCCCCTCATGCTCGACCATGTACTCCGGATCTCCGCTTCCCGCCCCGGGATCGATGTCCTTAACCAGGTAAGTGCCAATCGCCGTTCCGTCCGTTCGCCAAAGTTCGCGGCCTTCGTCGGTAAAGGCAGTGAAGAATACCTGTTCACCCACTTGTACCAACGTTCTGGGAGAGGAGCCGAGTGAGCCTGGACCAATGTCTGAGACGAGCTGCGTTCCCGCGGGCGTTCCGTCGGTGATGTACAACTCGTGACCTGTCGCCGGTGCTACGGCAACGAGAATGACCGTGTCGTTGAAGGAGATCGAAGCCGAAGTTGAACCGAGCGCCACGGTAGCCGGCGCAAACAAACCAGCCACCGAAGTGGTGCCCGCTGGCGTTCCATCGCTCAGCCACAGATCGGAATTACTCAGGGAATCGGTGGCTCTGAAAAGCAGCTTGTCGCCAAGCCGGTTAAGTCCTGACGGAATCGCCGACTTCGAAACATCGAGTTGAGCGATATCCCGCAAAAGATTCGTTCCGTTGGTCGTTCCGTCTGAAAGCCACAGTTCCGTACCTTCAAGCGGAGTCGTCGCAGAAAACAAAGCCTGACTGCCGTACCTGGCAATGTTTGCTGGGAATCCCGAGGTTTCGCCCGGGAAAATGTCTTTCAACAAATGCGTTCCGTTTGGAGTGCCATCCGTAACGAACAATTCAAACCCGACTTCGGCGCGTCGAGCTAAGAAACACACTTCAGAACCGACGTATTGGAAACCCGTCGGGAAGCTTCCGTTCGCCCCTTGTTGAATATCGGCGACCTGGTACGTTCCGCCAGTCGTGCCGTCGGTAAACCAAAGTTCGCTTCCATTGGCGTCGTCCGTTGCCGAGAACAACAGTCCCCCGAACGCGGGGAAGAAATTGGCGGGTGAAGAGCCTTGCCCAGCGGCTTGATTGATCTCTGCTAGCAATGTGGTGCTAGCCAACGTCCCATCCGTCGTCCAAAGCTCAAGACCTGACGTTGCGGTTTGAGCGCTAAAGATCAATTGATTGTTGAGCACGGTCAAACTATTCGGAAAGGAGTCGCCGGTTGGATTGATATCCGTAACCAGCACTGTGCCAGCCTGCGAACCGTCCGTCTTCCAAATCTCGCGACCAAAAGCACTGTCGCTGGCCACGAAGTAGAGCTCGCCATTGAACTCCGTATATCCGCCCTCAACGGAACTGGAGGGGCCTTGGAAGGATCGAACCAGCCTAGCTCCATTGGGTGAGCCGTCCGCTCGGAACAGAATGGCTGGGTTGACAAATGCCGTGTAGTAAACCTCCCCGTTGAAGACGCCAGCCTTATTCTTCGGAAGTCCGAGGGGACCGGCCAAATGGTCTTCAACCAATTCGGTTCCCGCCGTCGTCCCATCGGATCGCCACAGCTCGCGACCGTTCACTCCATCATCACCAAACCAATAGAGATCGGAACCGAGCGTTAGAAGCTCTGGTCCGTCTCCTGAGCCATTACCCGGATTGATGTCGCGGAGTAATTGTGTTCCCAGCGGTGTTCCGTCCGTGATCCACAACTCACGTCCCGAATCGTAAGCATGTGCAAAGAACGCGAGGCGGCCGTCGGTCATTGGCGTCAGCTCGCGCGGATGGCTCGAGTTACTACCGGGGTTGATATCGCGAACAAGAACCGGCTCGTTACCAGGCGCCTCCAACTTCCAAAGCTCGCGGCCGAGCTTGTCTGCTTCAGCCGAGAAATACGTTGTGGATCCGATGGTTACGAATTCGGCTGGCGAGGAATCGAACTCCGTGAGGAAGGTCTCCGGTTGCGCATTGAGGTCGAGCACCATCGTTGATGCCGGCGGAACTGGATCACCACCTGTTGTGAGAGGAGCACGCTGCTGCGTTCGAACCGCTGCTTGCGCCATGGCCTCATCGCCGATCGTCCCCCCAACAACGCCGATCAGAACGAGAGGCAAGAGCCTCCGATGCGAAGTGAACTGCGATATCGTTCCGATGCTGAACTGTGAATTCATAGCGTATCCGGGTTGGAAATGGTGGGAGTACCACGGTAGCCCCGTGTGCTAAATCGGGCAATTGTCCCGATCCACGCCTCCCATAGCTGCCAAGGACAAGGCCATGGACAGAGCCGGTTCCCGTCAACGCGCGCCGCTCGCTAAACGCGTTGGCACTCTGGCCCTAGCCGCGTTCACGGTCGAATAGCGCCCTAAATCGTTTACGGAATCCCTCTTTAGGGATTCCGCGCCGATCTACTCCCGGCTTTCAACCGACGCATGGCCTTGATCGTCACCAACGACCAAAACATTCGCCAAGCCGACGAAGATGCCCGATTCAACGACGCCCGGAATGGACGCCAATCGAATTTCCAGAGCGGCGGGATCATCGATACCCGCTTGGAAATGCGTGTCGAGAATCTCGTTGCCGTTGTCGGTGAGGTAGACGATGCCTTGATCCGCTAACCTCAGATTCGGTATGCCGCCGAGTTCTTTCAGCTCTCGCACGATCACGTGACGAGCGAAAGGGACGACTTCGATGGGCAGGAGAAACTTGATGCCGAGTCGGTCGACGACCTTGTCGGCACCCGCGACGATGACCACGCGCTTCGATGCTCGCGCGACGACTTTCTCACGCAGGAGCGCTCCGCCACCGCCTTTGATCATGTCAAAGTTGCCGTCGATTTCGTCCGCTCCATCGATGGTCAAATCCAACTCATGAACTTCTTCGAGCGTGACCAACGGAATCCCGAACTCGCGCGCCTTTTCCTCAGTGTCGATCGACGTGGGAACCCCGCGAATGTTGAGCCCGTCTTTCACGCGCTCTGCCAGAGCTTCCAGGGTGTAAAAAACGGTCGTACCCGTTCCCAGCCCGATCGTCATGCCCTCTTCGACGAATTCGGCTGCGCGGCGACCGGCAGCTTGCTTGGCGTTAATCAATGGATGTCCTTGTTGTTGGTCTAGGTACCGGAGGAGGTCCGGGTTGAGATTTCAATTCTCGCTGCCCGGGGCTTGAGCTTCAAGCCAACAGGAGAGCTTTGGAACGGCCTTTGTCCCAGCAGTCCGTGGGACAAGTGATTTGCTCGATGAGCAGCGGATTTTCACCACGGGCTGCTAGCTCGCCGTCGAATTGAAGCCATATCTCGCACTCCCACGCCGGTCCGTCCGGAAAAGCTCTACTTCGCGCGCCCGGCGCTCGATAGTCATGCTATAAAAAGCGGTTATTGAGATCGAATCTCAACACACGAAGCAAATATGCGCGCTCTACACACCCTCCCCGCCGAAACCAGCACCCGATTGATTCAAATCGGGGGCGAGCGGCCCTTCCGTCGACGCCTCATGGAACTGGGCTTTTTGCCCGGGTGCGAACTTTTCGTCGTTCGCAATATCGATGTCGGTGGAGTGATTGAGGTTGAGGTGCGTCGCTGCCGTGTGACTCTGCGCCGAAACGAAGCTCGCGAGCTTTTCGTGGACCAGCCTGGCTGTACCACGCCCGGTTGCTGTCAGAGCAACGGGAGCGATGTCGAGTAGCGATGTCGAATGAGCCCGACAGGAGCTTGGTTGCCATTGCGGGCAATCCGAATACCGGTAAGACAACGCTGTTCAATTTGCTGACTGGCTCTACCGGTAAGGTCGGGAATTATCCCGGCGTGACGGTTGAGCGGCAGATCGGCACGATGCGACTTGACGCGGAGATGTCGGTGCGGCTGATGGACGTCCCGGGTACGTACAGCCTTTCGGCGAGGAGTGCGGAAGAACAACTCGCCATTCAAGCGGTGGCTGGCATCGGCGCTTTTGAAGAGCCGAGTTTGATCGTGCTCGTGGTCGAAGCCACGCAACTCACTCGCAATCTGTATCTCGCGTTGCAGGTGATCGAACTCGGAATGCCGGTCGTGATTGCGCTCAACATGATCGATCGACTCGATGATGCGGGCGACACGATTGACGCCGAGGCGCTCGCGAAGGAGCTTGGCGTTCCTGTGGTTCCGATCACCGCGACGAAGCGCTCTGGCTTGGATGAATTGCGCAAGTGCATCGCGAGCGTGCTGCGCGATCCAGCCCTTGGAACCTCGACTGCGCGTTGGAATGCTACCGACGCGAAGTTGCTCGAAGACATTCGCGAAGTATCCGAAGCGGTACCGACCGATTGGTACTCCTCCAACCTTCAACGTCAAAAAGCCCTCGCGCTTTGGTCGTTGCTCTCCATCGATCCCGAGGACGAGCTTGACCACATCGACGCCAACCTGCGCAAGGCCGTGGCGAATTGTCGAGAGCGCGCGGAAGCGGACGGACGCGAAATCGATCGTGAAGTCATCGCCGGTAGATACGGGTGGATCGACGAACACGCCTCGAAGTTCTTCGTCGAACGGTCCACGGCCAAGCGCAGCATGACCGATCGCGTCGACCGCGTACTGCTTCATCCAGCCGGCGGCTTCTTGGTCTTTCTGCTCGTCATGGGACTCGTGTTTCAAAGCCTGTTCACCGGCGCGGATCCCGCCATTGGGTTCATCGAGGGTCTTTTCGGACAATTCGGCGAGTACGTTGGCGATCTGCTCCCCGCTGGAATTTTCAACGAGTTCATCGTCAGTGGAATCATCAACGGCGTGGGCAGCGTGCTCGTCTTCCTGCCGCAAATCCTGCTGCTCTTCTTCTTCATCGGTTTGATGGAAGACACGGGCTACATGGCGCGCGTCGCAACGCTGATGGATCGCGTGATGAAAGCCATTGGCCTCCACGGTCGTGCCTTCGTCCCCATGCTTTCGGGTTACGCCTGCGCGGTACCCGCGATTCTCGGCACGCGAACGATGGAGCGTAAACGCGACCGCTACCTCACGATGATGGTCGTGCCGCTGATGACCTGTTCGGCGCGACTTCCGGTTTACGGACTCATGATCGCCGCGTTGTATCCGCCCGAAGCCGCCTCGCCGTTCGCGCAAGGCGGCTTGATGATCGCGATGTATTTGTTCAGCACCTTGATCGCGTTGATCGTCGCGTGGGTACTCGGTCGCACGCTTCTCAAAGGCCCCAACGTTCCGCTGATCCTCGAGATGCCGTCCTATCGCATGCCGCATTGGCCCTCCGTCATGCGCATGATGTGGCAACGCGGTAAGCTCTTCATCACCGAAGCTGGCACCGTCATCTTGGTCTGCACAATCGGCATGTGGTTCCTACTCAGCTTTCCGCGAGGCAGCGAAGCCGCAGAACCCGTCGCGGGTTCCGCCGATATCGTCGACGTTCGTCAATCAAACGTTGAAATCGACAACCAACTTGCCGGCGGTAGCATCCGAACCAGTTATGCAGGTCAACTTGGGCGATGGATGGAGCCGGCCGTCGAACCACTCGGATTCGATTGGAAGATCGGCATCGGCCTGATCGGCGCTTTCGCCGCTCGCGAAGTTTTCGTCAGCACCATGGCCGTGGTTTACGACCTCTCCGAAGAGGAAGACGAGACCTCAACAGCTCTCCGCGATCGCATTCGCGCCCAACGTCGACCCGACGGTTCCAAGGTCTTCACGCCGCTCACCTGCCTATCTCTGATGGTCTTCTTCGCGCTCGCCTGCCAGTGCATGAGCACGTTGGCCGTCGTCAAACGCGAAACCTCGTCGTGGATGTGGACGGGCTTCCTGTTCAC
>JBLINP010000024.1:0-26132 GCA_047639415.1 Planctomycetota bacterium
GTCTCAAAGCAAGGCGGCTCAATCTCCGTGACCAGGCCCCATTTGAAGCGTGATACCAATCTGCCCTGCAACGTCGGGATGTCCTTGGGCGGACTATCGGACGAGAGAACGATTTGCTTGTTGGCGTTGTAGAGCGTGTTGAAGGTGTGGAAGAACTCTTCCTGAGTGCGCTCCTTGTTGGCCAGGATGTGAATGTCATCCACCACAAGGACATCAACGTTCCGGTACTTGGTCCTGAACTTCTGCAGATCACCGTTTTCGAGCGCACTGATGAAGTGATTCACGAAAGTCTCGCACGAGAGGTAGAGAATCTTCTGCGTCGGGTCTTTGTCGAGAATCGTATGGCAGAGCGACTGCAGCAAGTGTGTTTTGCCGAGCCCGACACTGCCGTGGAGGAAGTACGGGTTGTATGCCTGCCCGGGATTCTCGGAAACACCGACGGAAGCGGCGTGCGCAAAGCGGTTACAGGGACCGACGACGAAGTTTTCGAACTGGTAGCCCGAGTTGAGTTGAGTATCGCTCGCTTCGAGCAGCGCGTGCTTAGGAGCCGACGCTTGTTGTTGGTATGCAGCAGGGGCTGCAGCGCGAGTTGGCGTCGAAGTAGGAGCAGCTTCGATCTGTTGAGGTCGACGAGCGACCATCAGTTCGGGATCCACGGTGAAGTCGACCCGTCGCGAAATGCCGAAGACGCGTGCGACGGCTTGCTCAAGCACGTCGCGGTAGTAGGTGTTCAACCAGTCGCGCGTGAAACCGTTTTGTACGGCGATTTGAACCGACGATTCGTCGATATGAGTGAGCGCGGTGCGACGGAACCAGGTTTCGAACTGTTCGGTTTGCACGCGCTCGCGAATCGCGGCCTGCAATCGAACCCACGAATCGTCGAGGCTCTCGTTGGGACTAAGCCCCGAACTGGCAACCTCTTGTGGTGCGGCTACAGGGAGTGGCGCGGCCGCATTGCCGGCGCTCGATCCATTCGTGGACGGCTGGTGATCGGAGGTGGCGCTGCTGGCGGGCGGCAAATCCACGATTGGCGGAACGGCGGCGCGGTTGTGCAATTGGGTCGGGTACATACCCTCAGTGGCGCGGCCGATTTTCGAGCCAGACGCAGCGCCTGAGTCTGTTTTGGTCGACTGCTGCGGCACGGTGGACTGTTGGTCCGCCGCCTCCGCTGCAGTGTCCGCCCCAGTGTCCGCCCCAGTGTCCGTCCGTAATCGTTGGTCACTTGCGACGGAGGGGCTGGGCGGCAATCCGCCGCCCGTAGTGTTGGTTTGAGAGGTCATGGCTCAGCCCAAATCGCGATTGGCGGGGTTCGTAGCTGCTGGACTGCTCAAACGAGCCGTCGGCTGAGGGCGTACAGCCCTTATCCAGGATGACTTCCCACTTTGATCGGTCTCCAAATCGTGGTGCAGCGCGCAAGTTGTCTTGATGTCGATCATGTTCCCCTAGCAATCCGATTGGCTTCCCCCTGAACGAAGCGATTTCTCATCCCAAACCCGGCAACCTCCCCTTCAATTCACTTCAGAGCGCAGCCGGCCTTGCTTTCATCACCGATTTGAACGGCGAGGGAAGCGACGCCAATTTGTCGTGCGGCAACGTGTGCGCGGGACAAGCAAATTGGCGGGTTGGACTGGTCGGGTTTTGTTGAAGCGAAACGTCGTTGGGTTGAACGAAGTCGAGGTGCGAATTAGAACGTGATTTACTCGATCGTCAACGAGAGTAAAGCAACCTCTTAGTTAGTTGTTCACAACTGATAGGGCTGGGCTCATGTTGCGTGCGACGCGTTTGTGATTTTTCTCAAAACGTCAACGACGTGTTGACAGTCGTTCGAATTGTTGTTGGGCCCGAGCGAAAGACGCAAGCCCGCGCGCGCTTGATCGCGATCGAAACCCATCGCCAGCAAAACGTGAGAGGGTTCTGATGAACCGCTCGCGCAAGCAGATCCAGCACTCGCTTCGCAACCAGCAAGATCAAGTGCGGTTACTAGTACCTTGCCATCCGAATTTGGAAGCAACACGGTAATGGTGTTCGGCAAGCGATGGGGCGAGTCCGCTTCGTGACCGATCAGTCGAATATCGGGCAGCGCTGCTTGAAGTTCTTGCCACAACTGGCTCGAAAGTTTTCCGACGCGATCGGCGTAGGTACTTTGCTCGTTTACGGCGAGTTCGACCGCTAGAGCTGCCGCTCCAATGGACGCGGCATTCTCGGTTCCGGGACGCAGTCCCAATTCTTGGCCGCCACCAAAATTTCTCGGCTGCACAGCTATACCCTTGCGGCGATAGAGCAGCCCAACGCCGATCGGACCACCGACCTTGTGAGCCGAAAAAGAGGCTAAATCGACTTTTGAGGCCCGTAAATCGATGGGAATGCGCCCCAGAGCTTGGACCGCGTCCACATGCAGCCTAACCGTGGTCGGCGCCTCGAGTAGCGCGGTTTTGATCTCTGAAATCGGCTGAATCGTTCCGGTTTCATTGTTCGCAAAGTGCACGCTCAAGAGCGCGTCCGTTTTCAAATACGCGACGGCCTCACGCACCGTTTCCGGCTGGAGTCGACCAGTGTTTTCGACGCTCAGCCAACGCAAGTCGTGCCCACGGGACTCTGCCTGCTCGGCGACTTCAAGAACCGACGCATGCTCGGTGCGCGTCGAAAACAGGACCGTGTCCGGGCGCATGCTTTCGATCGAGCCCCACAGGGCTAGGTTGTTTGATTCAGTTCCGCCCGACGTGAAGTAGATCTCTTCCTCGTGAGCACCAAGAGCGCTCGCGATTTGTTCACGCGCCATGTCGATCACATGGCGTGCCGCGCGTCCCGACCGGTGAAGGCTGGAAGGGTTTCCGAGTCCGCGCTCTAAAAGTTCGTGCCACAACTCGCGTACTTCTGTTCGAAGTGGCGAAGTTGAATTGTGATCGAGATAAACCCTATCCACGGTGGTGCTCTTCTCGTTCTCTAAACGTATTCCCGCGGGTGCTTCTGACGCATTCGTTAATCATTAAAAACGATGCGGACGGGACGGCTCTAGCTCTCGAACCGTGGACGGCCGAAGACTTCTTGCGAAGGAGCGGGAATATCATCTGCGCGCACGATGTTGGTGGGCGTTCCAGGGGGACGCTGCGGCGTCAGAACCTGAGCGTCCTCATTGGCTGTCGATGCGACTTCAGGTTGGGCCGTTTCCGATTCGATTTCTGCTTCGTCTTCGGTTTTGTGATACCCGACTTGGGTTTGACCCAAGACTTCGTGGCCCAACTGCCGGTAATCGCGCGCCCCGACGGACTCACGAGCGTATTCAAAGATCGTTTGACCGTAACTCGGCGCCTCAGCCAACTTCACGTTGGTCGCAATCGTGCGGCGAAACACTTGGCCGGGGAAGTACTTGCGAATTTCAGCCAAGACTTCACGTGCCAGTCGCAGGCGACTGTCATAGAGGCAAGCGATGATGCCCGTGATGGACAATTCGGGGTTTATTCGACGGCGCATCAAGTCGACGACTTCGACGAGCTTGCCCATTCCCTGCAGTGCAAAGAACTCGGTTTGTAGCGCGATGAAGACTTCTTCAGCTGCGGCCAAACCGTTGATGGCCAGCAAACCCAAGCTTGGCGGGCAGTCGTAGATGACAAAGTCAGCTGGCGATTTGCCCTCGAGCTGTCGGTGTTCGTTTTCCCAGCTCTCGAAGGCGTCGCGAAGTAGCGTTTCACGCCCCATAGCGTTGGCGAGCTCGAGCTCGGCGCCGGAAAGATCAATGTTGCTGGGCAGAAGTTGCAGGCCCAGCGTGTTGGTCGGTAGCAACGATTCGGCAACCGAGGAATTTCCGCACAGCACGGAGTAGGTCGAGTCTGCGTCGCTGTCGACCGCGACACCCAGGTGCATGCTTGCGTTTGCTTGTGGGTCGAGATCGACGAGCACGACACGCCAACCTTGAAGCGCGAGTGCTGCACTTAGGTTTACGGCGGTGGTGGTCTTACCGACTCCGCCCTTTTGATTGATCAACGCTATTCGTCGCATATGAAATTACGAAGAAGAGCACTTGCCGCTTGTTCGTGTCGCTCAATTTACGCTCATCTTTGTTGATCGGCGAGGGTTCGAGCTTGGAAGGCTTGAGATTGCCGCGAATGCGTGCCGTCTCGATGAATTGGGCAAAAGATTAAATCGCCTAGACGACTAAACCACTAATAAGTGAATAGCAAAATAGTGACTAATTATCTGTAAAAGACCAGTTGAGCTTCATTCCGGATAGCTAGGGCTACCCTGGGAGCGCGCCAGGCGAATGACGAGGTGTTCTGTCGGCAAACAATCGACGGCATCGACCAGTGAAAGCAATGGCGAGCGCCCGTATCGAGCTAGCAACGGCAATGAACTGAGCACTTCCTCTTGTGGTCGATTGTGAGGAAGTAAGGCCCCATAAAGTATGCGAAGTCTCCGATCTGTATGCCCGCCTTGGTTGGCGTGACAACGATCCATCCGCTGGGCGAGTTCATCGATCATCCGGTCTAGCTTTCTCGCCGTTCGTTTGAGGTGAGTGCTCAGGCCGCGATCAAGATTCGCCGCTTCCTCCCGCAGCGCTCGCAGTTCCGCCGAGGCTTTTGAGCTGATCGCCCGCATTTTTAGGGAGACCGGCGCGCTCTTGGTCACTTTCGGCGAATCGCTCTTAGGTGGGCTCTTCAGCAGTTTAAGGAGTGAGAGTTCCGACTTGGTCAGAGCTAAAGCAATCTCCGGTTCGATCAGAGTCGCCCGAAGCGCGGGAATGAACGGAGCTATTGTGCCGGGTTCGAATTGCGCCCGAAATTCAGCGAGGGGCACGATCTCTTTCCATTGCGCCCAGGTTCCGATTCGAGCCGCTACCGGCATAACTCGCTCTTGGAGAACAGGCAACAAGTGCGGCCCGCTCGACCATTCGCTCGGGTTTTGAACAATGACGGCGGCTAGTTCTGAAGGCGTTCGTGAACCGACCTCAGAGTCGAACCGATAACCATCGCCTCCGGGGTTGAGCGCGAACCGCCCTTCGCCGGTCACGCGATAAAGCAGCGCATCATCGTCGTTGTCCGATTGTTCAAAACCGTGTGGAGGTTTTTTTGAGACGGCTTCCGCCAATGCCCTCGAAAGCTCCTCGCGCACCCAATCAGGTTCGATTACCAACAGTCCCAAATGCCCGAAAACGGTCAATAACCAGCGAGTGAAGGCATTTGCGAGCGTTTCGCCGTCGCGCGGAAAGGCGGCTTCGATGGCCTCGTCACGATGGGCGGACTCGACAAATTCCTGGCGTAACAACTCGCGGATTGCGGACAGTCGATGTTGATTACTTTCGAGCGGGATTCTCGAAATGGGATGTCGATTGGATCCCAACCCAGCGGGAGTAATGCGCCTTAGGTCGAAGTTTTCGTTGAGCAGTTGGAGGTCGCGAACGGGTGCCAGGTCGTGTCCGTCGGAATCGTTCCACAAGACAGGAATCACCGAGGCGTTCCATTTTTTGGAAAGCTCTTTGGCTGTGCGAATGGCGTGGATAACTCGGTAAACGACCGAGAGGGGACCGCCACAAAAGTGAGGCGGTGACTGGATCAATAGCGCGAAGGTTCGTGGCTCGGCGAAAGCTCGAACCGAATCGAGGACGGCGACGTGGGGCGACAGACGGCTGAGTTCCAGTTCCCACTTCGCGGCCAAATCGGCCCGTTCATCCAAATCAAAGGGATCCACCGGAACCGGCACGGATTCCATCTGTCTCGGAATGGTTAATCCGGGCAGTCGCTCGATCGTTGGATTGGCGGAGAGCGCTTCACGTTGGAGATCGTCGAGTCCGAACAGGTCCGCTGGCAAATACTCGAAGTCGGGCGTCATAGCTTGAATAACGCTTTAAATGGCCGATTCGAGCCAATTTACGCGTTGAGCACGGCGGTGGAGAGCTCCGCAATCATCGCGTCGAGCGCGGTCCGAGCGGCATCTTTCCAGTGTGCTCCCGGATGGTCGCGATAGGCGAAGGCGATACCACGGGAGGAGTTGATGAGTGCACCGCGACCATTCGGAAGGAAGGCGGCGGAGAGGTCTTTGGCCGTTGCTCCTTGGGCGCCATAGCCAGGAAGTAGGAGCGGGCTGTTCGGGAGCTTGGCGCGAAAGTTCGCAAGGTCGTCGGCGTGGGTGGCTCCAACTACGGCGCCAATCGAAGAGAGCCCACACTCCCCCATCAACTTGGCTCCCCAGTCATTGACGCGTGCCGCGACTTGTTCCCACAGGTTGGGCGTCCCGTGCAACTGGAAATCCGCGCTGCCCGGATTGGAAGTGCGCACCAAAATATAGAGCCCGCGGCCCGTCGCTTCGCAGGCTTCGATCATGGGCTCGATAGAGTCGGCGCCCAGGTATGGATTGACCGTGATGGCATCGCAAAGATGGCCTTCATCCGATGGCGAGGTTCCCTGGAGGAAGGTTCGAGCGTAGGCGCTGGCCGTGCTGGCAATGTCGCCGCGTTTGACGTCGCCAATGACGAGTAAGTCGGCGTCGCGCGCAGCTCGAACGACTCGCTCCCAAGCAAAGATTCCGTCGGCGCCCAGCTCCTCGAAGAAGGCGGACTGCGGCTTGACCGCTGCGATTCGTCCCGCAGCAAGATCGATCAATTCGCAGCAAAAGTCGCCCATCAACTGCGCTCGCTCAGCTCGGGGAGCGCCCGCGTCTCGGACGGCCGCGTAGTCGTCCGGCAGAAGGTTGATGTGCGGATCGATGCCGAGCAAACAGGCGTTCCCGACTCGTTGCGTGGCTTGGTCGAGGCGGTCTGCGTAGTTCACTTGGCGTTTTATGCGGCGCGGGGTCTGGCCTTGGCGAGAATTTCTAGACGGGCGGATTCGTCGAGTTGCTCGGCCGGCGGAATCAGTACGCCACCGGAGACAGTGACGCGAAGTGCTTCGTCCACCGATATCGGAATGGGGATGAGATCGGCGGCGGGCAGCATGATTGTATAACCGGTCATCGGCATGGGCGAGGACGGAATGAAGACGCAGACCAGTTGCTCGCCCGTCGTGTCATTGAGGGTTTTCGGCGCCGTATTGGTGACGAAACCAATGGCCCAGATGCCTTCTCGCGGATAGGGCACGGCGACGACGGTGTCGAATTCGGTCTGCGATTCCTCGTCCGACAGGAAGAACTCAACCAGTTGTTTCGAGTAGGGGTAGACGGAGCGAACGAAAGGGATCGCGTTCAGTGCTTTCTCGAGCGTGGTGAGGAAACGGCGCCCAAAGAACCCGCTCAATGTCCAGCCGACTGTGATTACAACGAGCAGCGATAGGCATGCGCCGACGAGCGGATGGACCTTGGCTTCAACGGCCTCGCGGAGCTTTTCCGGGTTGATGTGTAGCTCTTCACTACTTCGGAAAAAGCCCTCGTGGTCGGAACGCAGAAGCGCGAGCTGATTGTTGAAGTTGTCCGATCGCTGGTAGCCGACTTGTGCGCCGAGCGTTTGCAGATCGAGCGGCAAGCTCTCAATGTCGATGAACCCTTCGTCGTAGGGTTTGATTTCCAATTTTGCGAGCGTGCTCCATCCCAGCGCGGTGCCTTCTAGGCACCAGTAGATGGTGTTGTTCACCGGGCGCGTCACATAGGTGCTCGCGAACTGGAAGATCGTGACGAAGATGAAGACCGTCAGAACGACTGGCAGGACGGTGACTAAGCCACGTAGGAAAAGCAGCGCGAGGCGGGAGCGCTTGGAGCGTTTCTGGCGGGACATTCGGTGTAGATCGAGGTGAGAGAATCAGGTTGCGCGAAGCTCGAAGCGGTCCAGCCATAGCGGCCGTTCACGAGATCGAATTGTGCTTCTTATCGGCATCTCGAACCCTTCAACCGGAACCGGGAACGAGAAACTGTTTGGCAACTGCGTCCGCAAGCGGCAAGCCTTGGTCGGTGAGTTGGTAATGCGATCCTGTGAAGCGGAGTAAGCCTTGCTCGCGAAGGCGTTCGGCTTCCTCAACGCACGGATCGTGCGAATTCGAGAAACTGGCGACGCTGCGCGCGTGTGCTGGATCCAGTCCGGTGCGCAGCCGCAAACCCAGCCACCAAGTTTCACCCAGCGCTTCGAGTGGAGGGAGGCTCTCTTCCCAATCGAAGAGTGGTGGGGAGCCCTTGCCGATGCGTCGCCCCCAATTTTCATAGGTGCGCGGATTTCCAGTTCTTCTCGGGCCCACCTTGCTCACTGCCGAGGGTCCTATGCCCACGTAGGCCCCGTTGTGCCAGTAATTGACGTTGTGACTACATTGTTGGTCAATTAGGGAGAAGTTGGAAATTTCATAGGCGCCGTACCCAGCAGTTTCCATGATCTCTCGGGTGCGCCAAAAGAAGCGAAGTTCGGTCTCCTCCTCCTGGGGCTCGAGCTTGCCCGACTTGCGCCATTGCTCGAAGGCCGTGCCCTCTTCGAAAGTCAGGTTGTAGGCGCTGATGTGATCCGGCCCGAGTTCAATCACGCGAGCCAAGTCCGTTTCCCAGGTTTCGATTTTCTCGCCGGGGGCGGCGTAAATCATATCGATGCTGATGGCGGGAACCCCGGCTTCTCGCGCAGCGCGGTAGGCGGCGAAGGATTGGTCGACCTGATGGACGCGGCCGAACAGTTCGAGGATTTCAGGTCTTAGGCTCTGAAAGCCAATCGAAAGTCGGTTGGCGCCCAGCTCGAGTAGCAGCTCAGCCTTCTGTTTGTCGAGGCTCTCGGGATTGCACTCGACGGTGACTTCTACAGCGGATGACCGGAAATTTGTGACTCGATCGAGGCCGTTGAACAGCGCGATCAGTTCGTCGTGGCTAAGCCAAGTTGGTGTGCCACCACCGATGAATACCGTTTGCGGATTGAGCGGCGCACGGAGTTCTGCTTCCTTGAGAAGCAGATTTACGAAACCGCTTGAATCACTTGTTTCTGCTGCGAATGAGTAGAAATCGCAGTAGTGGCACTTTGCGGCGCAGAAGGGAACGTGAACGTAGAGAGGCGTTCCCGGGAGAGCTTTTTGATCGTTTTCGGTATGCATCGAGGGGCATCCGAGAAGCGAGTTATGGGCTCTCAGTCGCCTTCCATTATCTGGTAGAGCTTGTGAAGGGTGGCGCGCTCAATCTGTCTCACGCGCTCACGCGTAAGTCCGACGACTTTGCCGATTTCTTTGAGCGTCATGGGCTCGGGGTGATCGAAGCCAATGCCGTATCGCAGCCGGAGAATCGTAGCCTCTCGGTCATCGAGAAGTTTAAGCAGCTCCTCCATTCTAGCGATCAAGTCACTGTTGAGGATTTGCTCGTCGGGTGTCGGCGAGCGTTCATCCTCAACGGTATCTTGATTAGACGAGACGACATCGAGCGAAATCTGGGGCGCGATGCCCGAGGTCATGATGGTTTGCTTGAGAAGCGGCCAGGTTTCTCGCGGGACACCGATCTCGTGGATGACTTCGTCGATACTCGGGACTCGTCCCAAACGGAAGGTCAACTCCCTGCTAACGTTACGCCACTTGGCAATTAACTCGCTCATATAGCCGGGAACACGCACGGACTTCACCGTATTTGAAAGCGCGCGACGGATGGATTGTTTGATCCACCAGGTCCCGTAGGTTGAAAATCGACAGCCCGCATCGGGGTCGAATTTCTCAGCAGCCTTCATCAGGCCAATATTTCCTTCAGCAATGAGGTCCTGCAGTGCCAGGCCTCTCTCGGCGTACAGCTTCGCGATTGAAACCACCAATCGCAGATTGGCGCGAATCATGTGCTCACGGGCCGTGAGGTCGCCAGCTTGGATCTTGCGAGCGAGGGATTTTTCCTCATCGGCATTCAACAGGGAGACTTCGTTGATCTCTTGGAGATAGGTCTCTAAACAGCGCTCGGCAGAAATGGCGGTCTCCAACCCCATTGGGGGCATTGAGAGGGGGGTAGCTTGACTCCCGAAGTGTAGTGGGGAATCACGTGATACACAGGAACTCGGATCGCCGTGGGTTCGGCGTAGAGGGATGAATCGGCCTGAGTGACTTCGGTTCTTGAGTCGTCTTGGGCGATGCCTTCTGTTTCCTGGTTCTCAAAGGCAGGGCGTAGCTGGTAGATTGAGTCATCAATGAGCAGTTTTATTTTGGGACTCTCAAATACCCGTATTAGACGCAGTTCTAAGGGGTTTTCCTTCGATGTATCCGTGCACGCCTAATGCCTGAACAACACCTCGAATCGGTCATTACGGCCACCGAGTTTGCTGAAATTCTGGGGAAGCAATCAGAACCGCTTCTCCGCCTGGCAAATTCGCTCCTTGCGCGACCCGATAAGCCCTGGAGCCCGAAGCACTACTTTCAACTGATTCACCAGACGACTGAATTGGAATCGTTCTTGGACGATTACGGAGCGAAGCACAATCGGGATTACTACTTCATCCGTGAGCTCGTGGCTTCGCTGCGCGCTTTTGGTCAAACGGGGCACAGCATTCGGCATATGCAGGGCCGGCTCAGTTCCTATGGAATTTTGGAGTCCGTCGGGGAATCGGCGCTCAACAGCTTGCAGGACTCTACAACTCTGGTTTTGGACTTTACGCGGCGTACGATCGTGACCCTCTTGGCTGCTTTTCGGGAGGAAGGAGGTCGGCTCGGCTTGTCGATCACTCCAGAGGAAATTCCAGAGGGCGACCTGGTCTCTCTAGCGATCCGAGAAAAGCTCCCGCGCGATATTGATGTCGAGGATATCGAAGAGGAGGAACTGAAGATTGCGGAGGTGGCGTCAAAATTTTTGCTCGCGAGCCAGGTCCTGCAAGGTCTCGAGTTGCGCCCGATTTCGGATCCTTCCCAGCGAGCCAAGTTCCTAGCCCGAGTCTGCACCGAGGAGCAAGCACGTGTTTATGAGGCAACGGTGCACAATCTGCAGTCAGCCTATGACACGCACATCAAGAACACGGTTTTGGAGTCGGAAAACCCGAGCCTGTCGGCCCTGCGGGGTCTGACGTCGGCGGCGCTTCACCTTCTCGAGGGAGCGACTTTTCTGACCCACTTCTACGAGCGACATGAGAGCGAGGTACGCGTAGAGCTCTCCAGGAAGGGTATCGTCGATCTCGTTTGCCGCGATTCGGTGCAGGAGCTCATCCTGAGTCGACTTCTGGTTTCGGCGAGCGGGGCTTTGTTTGCTGGCCGCGAGCTTGCGGAGGACCTCCTGTCCAAATTCACCAATGCCCAAATCCTCGAGGTTGAGCTGGGTGATGAGTTGTTGCTTCATGCTCGCCCCGCCGCCCTGATTGTGGGGATCGTCAATCATTACGGCACGCCGGTGAGCATGGAAGTTGCAGAGCAGGCGTGCAACGCGGCTTCAATTCTCGAATTGCTTTTAGCGGTGGGATCCAATCCAGACCAAAAACGATTCGTATTCCGTGGCGATGCGAACCCTCTTCGGGACATCGGAATTTTGTTTAGCCACGGCCTAGGCGAGAACGGGATCGATTTGCTTCCCGATGAGCTCGCCTACCTTCGAACCAAGTAGCCCCGACGTTCCACGTGGAACAAGCAGCCCAGGGGGCGAGTGCTAGCAGCCCGTGGCAAAGATCATTTGCGGCGGGCTACTAGGCTGCAAACCTCAGTGGGTGATCTCATCCATACCGCGGATCCGAGAAATCCCGGTCCGGGCCAGCAGGTAACTGCCAATCAAGAGCGCTAGGGGCTGAAGGATCAGGCTCGACGACCATGGCTCAGCGATATTGGGCACCGGTGCAATGAATCGGAATGCCGGAATGGTTGCCGGTAGCGCCCAGCCTAGCCCTAGCAGTAGCCACCACTTGCCTCTCTTGCCGAGTGGAAGCTGGTGAGTAAAGAGAGCTAGGAATCCGAGGTGGATCCAATTGGTGCCGAGGAGAGGCCACGCTGGATCGAGGCTCGGGTCGACGAGCAATGCTCCGAGCCAATACACGAAATTGATAGCGAAGATGACCTGGAGAATGGCCACGGCTTCGAGGGTGACACGACGTGCAGCAATCTGCCTGGCATACATCCACCGCATCTCGTGCAGTTGACCGACGACCCAGCCTGCGGCAAGAAGGCTCGTTAGGAAGCTAATCTGTTCTGCCCGAGGGCTTGCCGCGTCGCTGACTTGGGAGGGCACCGAAGAAAGCGCCCATGTGAAGGCGAGCGGGAAAATGAGTAGTGCCCATCCAAGGGGGGACTGGAACCAGGCGGTTCCGATCCATTGCGTGCTGCTGCTCAATTTCACCGTTTCACCCTAGCGCGAGTTTTCGCGCAAAGGAATGCAATAAAGCGGTAACCAGAATGGGTCTAGAGCAGTCCACCCATACAGCATCTTGTTGATAGAGGTTTCGTTGGCTCGACATCTTGGGGGAGTCTCCGTACGCTTTGCAGCAGGCGATGACTTCGTTCCACGTGGAACGAACGACTCTGAAGTGATCGAAAGGTTCCCACAGGGAACACCGGAGCTTGATATGGAACGAAGACTAGGACGTGGACTGGGGGCTCTTTTGCCTGAATCAAGCCGATCAAAGGCTCCTTTGGAGCTCGAACTGGACGCCATTCGGCCGAATCCGCACCAGCCTAGGCAGGTGTTTCGGCCGGACGGTCTAGAGGAACTTCGCCAGAGCATCGTGAATCATGGTGTGCTTCAGCCCGTGGTCGTTCGGAAGATGGGCTCTAGTTACGAATTGGTTTCGGGAGAACGTCGATGGCGTGCTTCTCGTTTGGCGGGTTGCCGCACGATCCCGGTGATTGTCCGTCAGAACGTGAGCGATGACGACATGTTGGAGTTGGCGCTGGTTGAGAATGTCCAGCGTCGAAATCTGGACCCGATGGAAAAGGCGCGCGGCTTCAAGCAAATGGTCGACCAGCTGGAGCTCACCCAAGAGAAGGTCGCCGGCCGGGTTGGCATCAACCGTTCTTCGGTCGCCAACCACATCCGCCTGCTGGAGCTCCCCGATTCGATCCAGGAGGCTGTCTCGATGGGCACGTTGAGCATGGGGCACGCCAAGGCATTGCTGGCACTCAAAGATCGTAATCGTCTGATGGAGCTCGCGACGGACACGATGAATGGAAACCTCTCCGTTCGAGAGGTCGAGCGTTTGGTGCGCGAGTCGAGCGAACCTGCGACTGAAGAAGCGGAGCCGGTACCGGACTCCGATTCGAGTACGTCTGCTTCGAGCTCGGATACTCTGATTCCGCGCGCGCCCTGGATCGCCGATCTGGAAGCTAGGATGCAGGAGTTTTTGGGAACGAAGGTTCGGCTCAAAAACGGCGATAACTACAAAGGACAGGTCGTAATCGACTATTTCGGAAGAGAAGAACTCGAGCGCTTAATCAGCAAGCTCACCGACGACTCTTCGATCTGATCCGACGCTGGACTAGAATCCAGGCTTAACGAACAAGGCCCCGCGGAGATTGCTCTCCGCGGGGCCTTGTTCGTTGATTGCCGGAGGCGGCGTCTGACTAGAGAACTTCGGTCGCCTCGATCAGAGCCGGAAACTCGGGCCGGTCGCTTTGGTCACCCACTTCAGTCACGAGAACGTCAATGAGATCCATGCCTTCGAGGACACGGCCAAAGACGGTGTATTGCTTGTCGTAATGATGTTGGGGAGCGGAGGTGATGTAGAACTGACTTCCGCTGCTCTCGGTCTCGGTTGGGTTGCGTGCGGCGGCCACCATTCCGCGGAAATGCCAGGCTTCGCTGAATTCAGAAGGGATCGTGTATCCAGGTCCGCCGGATCCCCACGAGGTTTCTTCGCCTTCAATCGTGTTGGGGTCGCCGCCTTGAACCAGTTGATCCTTGATCACGCGGTGAAAGAGGACTCCGTTGTAAAATCCTTCGCCACAAAGCTTTAAGAAGTTTTCGACGTGCTTCGGAGCGAGGTCCGGGTACAAGCCAATGACGATCGTTCCTCGATCGGTCGAGAACTTTACGCGGGGGGCGTCGTCGGAAATTTCGGGTGCATCGAAGAGGCGTTCGTGTGATTCGATCCAACTGGCTCTCGCACTCGCAAGTGTCTTCAAGCGGTCGGTGATGGTCGAGATTGTGGCGTCTTCGCCTTCGCCAAATTGAAACTCCTTGCTCACGATCGGATGATCGGCGTGCTCCGTTTCAAGCTTTGCAAGCGCTGCGGAAGCTTGATCAAACTCATTGGCCGTCATGGCGCTTTCAACTTCGAGTGCGCGAGCCCAGGGGCCAGCGACGGTGGGCTCGAGCTCGTCCGCGAGATTGCGCAAATCAGCAGCAGCGGGCAAACCCTCACCGGAAGCCAGCGCTTGGAAGTCCACCCGAGAGCGAAGAGCGTCCCAGTGCTCATCCGTCGTGGCTTTGGATTGCTCCTCGTCGAACTGGGTGTAGATGATCGCGGCCGCAATGACCACGCCAGCCAGTGTTGCGGGAATCCAGAATCGCGAGACGATCTCGCCGAAACCAGTTTTCTCTTCGAGCGGGGCGATGGAGACTTGAGTCGGGGCTTTGTGTTGTGCCATCTGAAAGTGACGCGCACCGCTACGCGGCGCGAATTTCCTAAGGAGTCGAGGGGAAGCGAGGGCTTCCTCGCAAGCAGAGTCTAGTTCGATCGACAGAATCAGACACGCGAGCAAATCATGAATTGCGTTATTGGTCTGTTGAATCCGGCGCGGCATTCTATTTCCCAGCGCCGGATTGGAACACCCTCTCTCTGGCCGGGCTTGACGCATGGTGCAATTGGGACCAGTCTGCTCGTCAGTGGGAGCAAAGACCGAGCGACTCTGAAGCAGGCGTAAAACGCCCTATATCCGGATTCGCTGCGTAATTCGACACTTTAGAAGGGTCCAACCGCCCGCCCTTTTCGCCAAGCTCCCCGCCCACGTAAGTCCGAAGAAATCTTGTCCGTGACTGAGCCACCTGAAAATAATCGGCCCCCAAATCCCAGCTTTGGGCGCCGATTGAACCGATTTGCCCGGCCAATCGGTCGGCGTTTGGCGCCGATTTGCGCGATTCCTGCGCTCAAAGTACTGAGCTCCAGTTGGCATTCGGAGGTTTTAGGTGCCTCCCATCGCGACGAGGCTTTGGCCGCAGAGGGGTGCTTGTACTCGCTATGGCACGGCCGAATGCTGATGGGCATATCGAGCCAAACCAAGAATCGAATGAGCGTGCTCGTCTCGCCTAGCCGGGATGGATCGTTGATGGACCCGATCCTTCGCGCCTTTTCTTGCGACACCGTACGGGGCTCGACGAGCCGAGGTGGAGCTCGCGCTCTGCGAGAGCTATTGGGGCGATTGTTCGACGGCGGTCGAATCGTCATCACTCCGGACGGGCCGCGGGGACCGCGACACGGAATGAATGAAGGCTTGGCGTGGATGGCTCGAGCTACCGGATTCCCCGTTTTGCCGCTCGGTTTTGGCTGCAATCGCGTTTGGCATATGTCGAGTTGGGACAAGTTCACCATCCCAAAATGGGGAGCCAATATAGTCACCAGCTACGGGAAGCCGATGTGGTTGGCGAAGGATTCGAGTCGTGAAGAACGCGCTGGATTCACGGATAAGGTTCGCTCAGCGATGATTGCTGAGGAGCGGCGAGCTTTCAAAGCTCTGGGAGTTGAACCCGACTTTGAAGCCGATCTCGTCTAGCCAATCTCCGTGTCAGCTGCGGATCGGACCCGCGGGTTGGTCCTATGCCGACTGGGAGGGCGTTGTCTACCCGAGGCCCAAACCGCGGAATTTCCACGCTATTCCCTATTTGGGGCAGTTCTTCGACACAATCGAGATCAATAGCTCCTTCTATGCGCACCCCAAACCGGAGCACGCGACGCGATGGCGAGAGCTCGTCGAGGAGCTCCCGAATTTTCGATTCACGGCCAAGCTGAATCGCGTTTTTACTCACGATGAATTCGGAAGCGCCGGCTCGTTCGAGCAACACCGAGGCGCCTTCTCACGCGGCATCCAACCCATCGCGGATCGACTCGGAGCCGTTCTGGTTCAGTTCCCAATTTCCTTCCGCGACGCGCCGGACTCAAGATTCCGAATCGATCGAATCCGTGAAGCGTTTGGCGAATACGGCTTGGTTTTGGAACTTCGACACAGCAGTTGGTTTACCGCGGATGCGCTGCTTTACATCGAGACAACGAACTGTTCGTTAGCCGCCATCGATCTCCCCCACGCAGCTAACCACCCGCCAGAGGATTCTCCGACACCCGGCCCCATCGGGTATTTGCGGCTACATGGACGAAACGGTGCCGCTTGGTTCGATTCAAAAGCTGGCCGCGATCAGCGCTACGACTACCTTTATCCACCGGATGAGTTGACGGGCTTGGTTCGTCGCGCCAAGACAATTGCGGGCGGTTCGGAAACGACGTTCGTGGTTACCAACAACCACTACACGGGCAAAGCCGTCGCCAACGCGCTCGAGATCAGCTATTTGATTCTCGGGCAAAAGGCCGCTGCGCCCACCTCTATGCTGGATAACTATCCCCACCTCCGTCCGATAACTATCGGAAAAGGGCAGCAATCCTTGTTTTGAACGCGTTCTCCACAATTCCATTTGAACTCGTGGATAAGCTCAATCCGGAGCGAATCGTGCGCGGTCGAGTCACTCTCCCAGACTTATCAACGCCCGTCCCCTTTGTTTTGTTGATTCACGGACATCGCAGTTTCATGGATTGGGCATTCATGCCTCTGATCGCGAATCGCCTGGCTGCTGCCGGATTGGCGTCGGTTGCGTTCAACATGTCGGGTTCGGGCATCGGGCCGGATCTCGACCATTTCACCGAACTCGAAGCCTTCGCGAAAAACACCTATTCGCAAGAGCTTGAAGATATCGAGCGGGTTCAGGCCGAGGTAAACAGCGGCCGCTTTCCCGGGGTGGACCCTGCGCGCGGCGGGATATTCGGTCATAGCCGCGGCGGAGGGATGGCGCTGCTTCACGCGGCTCGGCGAGGCAGCTTCTCGGCTTTGTGTCTATGGGCGCCCATGCACAGGGTCGCGCTCTTCGGTAAGGAGTCCCGCGCGTTATTCGAGGAGCGCGGATTTATCGACTCACCCATTGGAGGCGGTCGCACCCTCAGGCTGGATCGCGACATTATCGACGATGCTCACAATCACAGAGATCAGCTCAACATCGCTGCGGCCTGCGCGAAGATCCAGTCACAAACGCTTCTGCTGTACGGAGATCACGACCCGCTTCATACCAAGGGTGGCGGAACGGAATTGCAGCGAGCCTTCAAATCCATCACTCCCGAAGTCGGGGTCGTCGAGCACACGGGCCACACTTTTGGAGCGCGCCACCCCCTTCGCGGCGTCCCAGACCCCCTCGAACAGGCACTGTCCCTGACCATAGATTGGTTCACGACGCATCTGTCCTAATTTCCGGAGCCCTGAAACACGCCCCCAGCGAGTATCTTGGTCCGCCCCGACTTCAAACGCGCGGTCTTCGTTCTACCGCCGCACCTCTTCTGACCGCCCCCCCTCGAGATAGCGCACGTGTCTAAGGCTTCAAGTATCCTCATCAAGAGCTTCAAAAAGCTCCTCATCTTCCTGGTTTCCCTCATCGTGCTCCTAGTCGTCGGTGAGGTCGCAGCGCGAATGGCCGAGCCTGGCCCCATGGCGCTCATGGACGAGAACCCGTACGTCAAGCCGTACAAGGGCCTGCCCCAGTTCCACAAGCCGAACTTCGAGGGACGCTGGGATGGTACGTGGTACGGCACGAATTCGATCGGCTTGCGCGGACCCGAGATTTCGCCAGAAAAGGGAGCCAACGAATTTAGAGTCGTCGCGCTCGGAGATTCTTGCACATTCGGCAAGAGCGTCGAAGAGGCCGAAACTTGGCCTCGCCAGTTAGAGACGATGCTCAATGCCGAATTCACTGACGGCCGCAATGCGGTCGTGGCCAACTGCGGGGTCAACGGTTTCTCGGGGAAGAACTACCTGAAGATGTTCCAGGTGATCGGGCAAAGACTGAATCCGGACCTCGTCATCGTGGGCTACAACCTCAACGACTTCCCCAACGTGCAGAAGAAGATCGACGAGAAGATGCACTCCGCGACGAAGACGCGTTCGGCGGTTACCAAGATCGTGGGAGGTCAGAAAAACCTCGATCGATTCAACGAATCAGCCCTCTATCGCTGGTTGCGGGCCTTTTATCGCGACATGACGCGTGAGGAGTCTTGGAAGGGTGCCGAGAATCTGGCGAAGAACGAAAAGACGGACGCGGTCCTAAAGAAAGCCAAACAACAAGCGTCCAGTCCACGGCACATGGAGGCTTTGGAGAAAGAACTGGTTGGCCTTAAAACGGCGGCAGAAGCGGCCGGCGCTCGCATCGCATTCTTCCTGTTCCCCTACGAAAGTCTGGTGTACCTGGACGAGTACGACACGACGCCCATCGATCGCTTGCGCGGAATTTGCGAGAAGATTGACGCGCCCTTCGTGGACCTGGCGGAGAAGTTTCGTGAGACAGCGAGGGAATCTGAGCCAAAGCGTGAGATGTTTATCTACGGCGATCGCTACCATCCCCGTCCGATCGGTTATCGGGTCGTCGCGGAGAACGTAATTGACGTGCTTCGCAAACGCGGATGGCTGACTCAGGATTGAGTTAGCGACGAAATAACGAGTAGGGGAAGTTTTGTTAGAGACTGGAACGATTGTCGCGAACAGCTACTTGGGGGTTCTCGCTGTGCTTGCCTTATACGGCGCGCATCGCTTGAGCCACCTTCTGCGGTTTCGCTGGGGTGATGCCGAGCAGAGCACGGACGCACGATCCGATGATGCGCTGCCGATGGTCACGATTCAGTTGCCCGTCTATAACGAGCGCACCGTCATCGCGCGTTTGATCCGCGCTACCGGTGAACTGGATTGGCCGATCGATCGACTTCAGATCCAAGTGCTCGACGACTCCACCGACGAAACCTGCGAGATCGCAGATCGGGAGGTTGCGGTGCTGCGGGACCGCGGCATCGACGCTGAAGTCGTTCGCCGAACCGATCGCGTCGGTTTCAAAGCTGGCGCTCTCGACTACGGGCTTGCGCGAGCTCGCGGCGACCTGCTCTGCGTTTTCGACGCGGACTTCCTTCCCCCAAGTGACTTTCTCAAGAGCCTAATCGGCCGTTTTACCGACCCGACCGTCGGTATGGTGCAGGCGCGGTGGGAGCACCTGAATCGGGATGAAAGCTTCCTGACTCGCGCTCAATCGACTCTTCTCGACGGGCACTTCGTGATCGAGCACAAGGTTCGCAGCGATTCCGGGCTCTTCTTCAACTTCAACGGAACGGCCGGCATCTGGCGTCGGCAAACGATTTCGGACGCTGGCGGCTGGCAGCACGACACGCTCACCGAAGACCTCGATTTGAGTTATCGAGCGCAACTCGCCGGCTGGAAATTCGAGTACGCGCCACTGGTGGTGGCTCCGGCGGAAGTCCCGCCGACGATCGCCGCGTTCAAGTCGCAACAACATCGCTGGGCCAAAGGCAGCGTTCAGGTGATGCGCAAATTGGCCTGGCGAATCCTTCGTTCGAATGCGTCGCCGCGCGTCAAGCTCGAGGCGATCGCGCACCTGACAGGAAACGCGGGCTATCCAATCGTCTTGCTGCTCTCCGTACTCCTGCCGCTCTCGGTTTCCGAACAAGATCGATTCGGCGGATGGGCACACCTGGTCATGTTCTGCCTCTGCACGCTCTCCGTGATCATTTTTTACGACACGGGCCAGCGCGCGATTGGGCGCGGAATTTGGCAGCGAATGCGCGATGTGCCGGCCGCAATGTCGCTGGGCATCGGAATGTGCTTGAGCCAGACAAAGGCCGTTTTGGAGGGGTTTCTGCCCGATCCAGGCGCTTTCGTAAGAACGCCCAAGCGCGGCGATTCAACCGGCGAAAAGGGCTACCGCATGGGCTTCAAAGGTCTGCCCGGCTTAGAGCTCCTCTTCGCGGCGTGGTTTGCTTGGGCGCTCGTACAGGCTGTGAACTTGGGTCACTGGGGAGTCTTGCCGTTCCTGGCCTTGTTCTTCGCAGGCTTCGCCTGGGTGGGCTTTCTCTCACTTCGCGGCGCGTTTGCGCGACAGTGATTCATTAGTTACCCGAGGAACGCGATGACGGAAAACAAAACGGTTGGACGACGCGGATTCCTAACGGCGGGAGCTATAACGGCGGCCGGAGCGGCGGCAGCTTGCTGTCCAAAAGAGCGGGCGGTCGGACCCAACGTTCACACATCGCAGCGCGTGAAGTGGCGACTCGCCTCGAGCTTTCCAAGCTCGCTCGACACGATGTATGGCGCAGCTCTCGTGTTGTCCAAACGAGTGGCGGAAATGAGCGGAGGAGCTTTCGAGATCGCAGTCTACGAGTCGGGCGAGATCGTGAGCGGGCTCAATGTCATGGACCCCGTTCAGAGCGGAGCGGTCGAGGTCGGGCAGACCGCGAGCTACTACTACAAGGGCAAGAATCCGGCTCTTTCCTTCGATACCTGCGTTCCGTTCGGCATGAACGCGCGCCAGCAATCGGCTTGGTTGCTGGAAGACGGCGGGCTCGAGCTGATTCACGAGCTGTTCTCCGACTTCGGCATCATCACTTTCCCTTGCGGCAATACTGGGACTCAGATGGGCGGCTGGTTTCGCGAACAGATCCACTCAAAAGCCGATTTGGCAGGGCTCAAGATGCGCATCCCTGGCATGGGCGGCGATGTGATGAATGCACTTGGAGTGACTGTTCAGAACATTGCCGGTGGCGAGATCTATCAAGCGCTCGAACGCGGGGTGATTGACGCGACGGAGTGGGTTGGACCCTACGACGACGAAAAGCTCGGCTTTCACCAAGTCGCCAAAAACTACTACTACCCCGGTTGGTGGGAGCCTGGTCCATCGCTGTCCTTCTTGGTCAATAGAGACGCTTGGGACGCGCTACCTGTCACCTACCAGCACATCTTCCGCGCCGCATCCCAGGAATCCGCCGCTGCGATGGTGGGCAGGTACGACGTGAAGAACCCGCCCGCCTTGGAGCGTTTGTTGGCGAGCGGAGTGACGCTTCGGAAATTCCCGGATGACGTGATGACCGCCGCCCAAGACGCGTCCCGCCAATTGATGTCCGACCACGCCGCCGGCGACGCAGGCTATCGCAAGATCTATGAGATCTGGGAGTCGAAGCGCAAGGCCGCCTTCCAGTGGTTCGGAACGGCAGAACTGGCCTACGCCGAGTTTGCGTTTCGGTAATTCACGGGCCTGACGGCTCGCGAAATGGAGCGACCGCTCGCTCTAAACCTGCAGGTTGCCACTGGTGACTGGATCCGATTCCAGGTTGGTCGACATCTGCTGAAGGCAGTTGCTGAGTTGCTGAATTCCGAAGGGCTTCGCCAAGAAACTCACGAGCGGCATTTTGGTCAACTGATCGACCAGGCCGTGCCGGTCGAAACCGCTGATCAGTAGAACCGGCAAATCGGGTCGCATGCCTTTGATGGTCGTGAGCGTTTGGGTTATGTCGGTATTCGGCATGACCAAGTCGAGAATCAAAAGATCGAATGGGGTTTCATCGTTGACCACGTCAATTCCGGACTGAGCCTCACTGACTAAGATGTTTTCCCAGTGCAAAACGGCCAGCATCCGACCAGTCGTCTTCAGAACCTCTTCATCATCATCGATGATGAGCGCCGTACCCAACTTGAGCTTTGCTGTGCTGAGTTGGGGAGCGGGTTGATCGAGAAGCTCCATAGACGCCGGCTCGGAAGTACTCAAAAGCACGGTGAATAGGGTTCCCTCACCCGGCGTGCTTCGAACCACGATGGAACCTCCATGTCGCCGCGCGATTCCCTGAACAGTGGCCAGCCCCAGTCCATGTCCCGCCTCTTTCCCCGTGTAGAACGGATCAAATAGCTTCGCCAACCGATCCTGCTCGATGCCTATGCCCGTATCGGACACTTCGAGTTTTACGTACACCCCTTCTTTGAGGTCGTTCCCGTCAATCGCTCCCGCCCGGACTTCGAAAGAAGAAACGCGCGTTTCAATTTCACCAGGATCGGCGCCAATGGCCTCGACGGCATTCGTGATCAGGTTCATCACGACTTGACCGAGCTGGGTTTTGTCTCCAAAGACTTTCGGCAGGCCGGGTTCCGCTTCAACTGTCAAACGGATGTTCTTGGGAGTCGTCGTGCGAAGCAGGGCGACGGTGTCACACGCGATCGCACTGAAATCGACGAACTCTTTCAGCGGCGCGTCTTTGCCGGCATAGCACAGCATCTGTTGCGCCACCTCAGTCGCGCGCCGACAGGCGATTTGAATGTCATCGAGATGTGCACTTATGCGATCGTCATCTTTCGATGCGAGTCGGGCGAGTTCGGAGTTGCCGGAGATCACTGCGAGGAAATTGTTGAAGTCGTGCGCGACTCCGCCCGAGAGCAGGCCGAGGCTTTCCAGCTTTTGCGCTTCGAGCAATCGTTTCGTGGTGTAGTGAGAAGCCCGCAGGGCTTCATTTGCACGTCGTTTGAATAGGTAGGAGCTCCAGCCCACCAACGCGATCATCAGGAGGAGGACTCCGCCCGCGATGAGGAATTTACGGAGCATGTCTTGGCGCTCAATTTCGGCCTTCGACAGCGCGGCCACGCGTTCAAGCTCGATGATTTCACCGTTCTTGATGATCTCGCTCATGCGGTGTTCAACGTTGGCGTTCAATTCCGCAATCGCTCGCGTAGAGACGAGCGAGTTGACTTCGTGATTGAGTCGGAAGGCCTTGCGCTCAGTTTCGAGCGCCTCGGCGAGCTGACCGTTGGATTCGTAGGCGGCGGCGAGGTCCTTGAGGGCAATCACGCGCAGAGCTTTGGTTTGAATTGCCTGTGCGAGATCATTGCTGGCTTTGGCGGCTTCAATGGCGTCGACATCGCGGTCGAGAGCGGAGTACGCCCGTGACAAGCGACCCAGGGTGGCGACAACTTCGGGCTTTTGACCCAGCCGCTCCTGGATTTCCCGCGCTCTCTCTAAGTGATCGATGGCTATATCGAGTTCACCCAACTCGATATAGACGTCTCCGAGCCGTGATAATGAGAGCGCAAAATCAACTTCGCGATCCATCTGCTCGCGCAGTTTGAGAGCTTGTTGATGACGCTCTAGCGCAAGTTCATATCGGCCAGCCAAAAAATGTACATCACCGATGTTGGCGAGCGTTGTCGCCACGGCGACTAAGTCTTGGGCTTCGTCGGCGATCACGAGTCCGCGCTTAAAAAATTCAAGCGCTTCCTCGAGGTTCCCGGCGTTCATATTCAAAACGCTCAGATTGCTCAATAACTGATAGGAAACGGTGGTCTTACCCGAATTCGCAACCAATTCAAGAGCTTCTGAATAAGCGCGAATCGCGCCTTCGTGATCCCCCATCCGGTCGTAAGAAACGCCCAAGATGTTGAGGACCTGAATTTGTATATCGGGAAAGTCGAGCGACCCGGCTAGATCGGCTGCTTCTCGCGACGCATTGATGGCACGCTCGAAGTTCCCCAAGTTCGTGGCGGCATACGCGAGGTTGTAGAGAGCAATCGTTAGAGCGCCACCCTCATTCGTGTCTCGAGCCAGAGTTGCAGCGAGTTCGTGATACTCAACGGACTCTTCGAACCGTTCGTGTTCCAGCAGCGTGTCACCGAGCAGAACATAAAGGGCGAGTTGGAGGCCGGGGTCCGACTGCGCAGTGATGAGCGCGAGACCTTGACGGCACAGTTCTATCCGTTCTTCAAACGCATGCTCCGGTAACTCTACGGCGCGGTAGTAAAAGTCTGCCGCAGTTTCAGTCGGAGCCACTACAGCTTGCGTCGCGTGTGCCCCGAAAGCAGGGCTAAGCAGAGCAGCGAAAAAGCCGAGAACTAGGAGTGCGAGTCGAGTGGCCTGAAGCATGGTGGGGTTCGCCGAGTAGTTCGCGTAGAGGAATTCGGCCGAGGTGCGAGTTTACGGAAAGTCCAATTTCCGTTCTAACCCGACGTCCGTCCCCTTTCGAAGTTGGCGTGAAGGTTCGGTACTAAGTGAATTCGTCACAATAGGCATTCCGCAAAAGGGGTAATGTACCCCACAACGCCCCCTTCAATCCCATCGCTCTAATACTGAGTTCAGTCTCGAATGGGTGACATTCGAGCCTGAATCCAGGGGTTCAATTAGAGGCCCCGCGAACCTTACTCAGGTCGATGCCCAAGCGTGAGTTCGAGTTGGAGCTCTTCGTCTCCTCGAAGTACGACGACCGTGATCACATCTCCGGCGAGGTGATCCCCCATCGTTTCTTGAAGCGCGGCTTGGTCTGGAATGGCCGCTTCGCCGATTCGCACGAAGAGGTCCCCGGCAATCAGCCCGGCAGTTTCAGCAGGTGTGCCTGTTTCTACGCTAGTGATTTCGAGGCCGGCATCGGACCCAGCTAACCGCACGCCCATATACGGTGCATTTCGCGCGCGTTCGAGCATTTCGGCGTCTGCTTCCGAGGGCAGCAGCACGCTGGAGTCCGGATGGCTCGCCAGCCATTCGGAAAGCACGACCGGCGCAGGTTCATCGAGAATAGCGATCGACTCGCCGTTGCGACTGCCCGCTACCGCGTCGAGCGTTTCATCGCTGAGTGGATACCAAATCGATTCGGTGGAGCGGTCGTACAGCACGAACACGTGATCCATCGTGTAGCCAGAAGTTCCGAACTCAACGGCTTCGCCGTCCAATTCCCGGGTGCACACGACACCCAGACTTGCGAGAGGTCACCATAGGACAGCGAAGGCTTCTCCACCGAAGTTGTCATTCACGACTTCATGGATACTCATGATGTCGACAGGGTAAGCGCGCGCTTCTCCATTGATTACCACGCCAAGCACTTCCGTTTCTGGAAGTACACCGCGTTCGGCCAGCAGCTCGTCGTTCGCACTTACGAAGACCGGTTCATCAATGGACGAAATCGTGTCTTTGCCAATTCCATACTGAAAAGTCACCGGATCGATGCGCGCGTCCGTTACATCGAACCAACTCGCCTCCCCTGCCTCGTCTTCATTGGCCCACAAAAGCGCAGTTCCGTCTTTCTCAACGATTGGACGCGAATGACGATCGGGAAAGGGATTGATCGAATCACGAGTACCGCTACTGGCCAACTCACCGAACGACCCCGTCCAGTTCCCACTGATGTCTTCACCCTCAATCGTGCCGGTAAAACTCAGTCGCTGACCTCCGGGCATCTCGCGGGCAAAGCGAACGGACGAACCGTCGATCGCGAGCTCGATCAAATCCACGCGCTGACCACGGCTGTCCCAAGTGCCTTCGAGCTCCCCCGATTCAGAATAAGCGAGCGTCAGCACGGCCGAAATCTCATTCGAACCCATCACAGTCGTCATGCCCCACTGACCGACGTAGGGTTCGCGAACTTCGACCCCGGAGATCCCAGGTGTCGAGGAGCAGCCGGCAATGAAACCGAAGCCAAGTCCCATCGTGAGACACGAGGTCAAAAGGAAGCCGTTTGCGTTCTTCATGGCACAGAGTATCAAAGCGGTTGGACTGCGCCGCAAGACGAACAAAGCCCTCGAACTCTTGAATGACCGCGGACCCTCGAGGAACAGCGGTTTTGATTCGAAAGGCTTTCGTTCAAACCGATTTACATCTCGATGGAATCCAAAGGGACGAAACTCACATCATCGACCAAGCCGGGGTGATCGTCGGGCCTTGGGCCACTCATGTCCCAGCGAAAGCGACGGTCGTGAACGTGAATCGGAACATCGTTGATGCTCGCTTGGCGCCAACTCATCAGGCCGTCCTCGGCGAACTCCCAGTTTTCGTTGCCGTATGATCGAATCCAGTCACCGGCTTCGTTTTGCCATTCGTACTGAAAGCGCACGGCGATGCGATTGTCGCTGTAGGCCCAAAGTTCTTTGGCCAAACGATAGTCCAGTTCGGTGGACCACTTGCGTGTCAGGAACTCGCGAATCGCTTCGCGGCCGACGATGAACTCCGAGCGATTGCGCCAACGACTGTTCTTTGAATAGGCGAGAGCAACTCGTTCGGGATCGCGAGAGTTCCAGGCATCTTCGGCGAGGCGAACTTTGCGAGTGGCGCTTGCGAGGTTGAACGGTGGCAGGATTGGGTTGGACATGGCGGTTGCGTGACGGTGGATGAGCGTTCGGCGCACGTGAATTACTGGGCGTCATTCACGCTCACGGTGCTGATGACGGGAGTCGAAACGAGGCTCCCGCCACGGCCGCAGCCGGAAGTGCAGGACGGGACTTGCCGCACGCCGCACTCCCGGAAACCCCTACGAATAGGCTCTAATTGGC
>JBLINP010000025.1:0-25748 GCA_047639415.1 Planctomycetota bacterium
CGAACTCAAACCAAGCCGATCGAGCAACAAATCCGATAGCTCAAACTTCGGCACTAATCGTCCAGCGTCAGCAGTCACCAGTCGAACCGTTCGTTCCGTTCGACCCGTTCGAACCGTCGCAACTCAACGCCTGTCTCCAAAGCCAATCGCTTGCCCAGCAACTCCCAATCTCAATCACTCGCTAAACTCCCTCCCAATCTCGCAATCCTCCCAATCTCATCCCCCCCCTTCCAACCCCGCAACCCCGCGCCCTCCTCCCAAACTTCACACTCCTCCGCCAACTCCCAACTCCCCCGTTTAAGTCATGCTTCCCTCTCTCTCGTAGCAAACGAATCGCCCCCCAACCCGCTGTCTTTCTCGCGCGCACCAAACTTCCCCGCGCTGACGCGTTCGCTTCCGCCCTGCACCCGACAATCCTGCCTTTCCTCGCCCGTCAAGCTTCCACTAAAGGTGCAGGAGATCCAAAAACCTCCGCGGATACGCGAGAGTTGTCTCTCCGAGCATAGTCTTGACTACTGGTAGGGTTGTGATGATCCGAAACGCTCCTCCAACTCGTGATCCCTATCCAGACACCGGTTCACTGCGTTTCCAGATCTCCAGCACGTCTTCGCTGCTATTCGATCTAGCCTGAACCCCAAAACGAGAACAAGCCCTAACCGCGCGAGCGATTAAGGCTTGTTTGATTTAGTGGATGTCCGCGTTTATTGGCGCGTGAAGACTTCCATGATGTCGGAGTTGCTAAAGGCTGCAACCGTTCCGCCGCCCGGCAAGAAGATGCGGCTTTGATACAGCACCGGTGAGATTCCGTGGCGTGCTGTCAGCATCGGAGCGTCCAGACGCCAGGTATTGGCGACCGGGTCGTAGACGTCCACTCGGTCGTAGACGTCGTTGGCTGTTGCGCCGCCACCGTTGTCGGTTTCGCCTCCCATGACGTAGAGCTCGCCACGATAGAAGAGCGCTTTGCCCATGCCACCGCGTGCTTGCGGAAGCGGCGCGATACCGGACACGCCATCTTTGTCCCACGTCCATGTATCCGTATTCGGGTCGTAGATTTGTACATCGTCAAAGCCGTTGCCCACCGTGTTGCCACCGTCGCGTCCGCCGAAGATGTAGAGACGCTCGCCGTCACTGGCTCCAGCAGCATGGTTGCGACCGAGGGGCATGGAAGTGAGTGAAGTCCAAGAGTCGCCGACCGGATCGTAAACCGCGCAGTCCGATACCGTCGAACTGCCGACAATGCCGCCGGCGGCGTAGATCATTCCGTCGATCACACCCGTCGAAACCGAACCACCAGACCACGGCATGTTGGCGCCTAAGGTCCACGTGTCGAGAACCGGATCGTAGATCTGCACCTTGCCGGGAGATGCCGCGCCCAGGCCACCGATGGCGTAGAGCTTGTCGTCGATGACCTCCACGGATTGGTGGTGACCAGCGAAGGCGCGAATCGCAGACGAGCTGCCCCACGTCTTTGTGGCGATGTTGTAGTCGTAGGTCAAGACGCTGCCTTCACCCATGGCGTAGATGACGCCGTCAACAACACCTGCGGCAACTTCGCCAATCGCGGCGGGCATGGTGTCCGAGTCTGCCCAGCGCCCGGGCTCGTTGCCGGCCGTCGGGAAGAGGTAGCGGAAGCCTTCGGTCAAGACGACCGGGGAGCCGCTCACTGAGACTTCGATATCGACCAAGTCCGTTGTGGGTGAAGGCTGAACCGGGATGACACCATGAATGCGTCGTGTAGTGACCGAGGTAAGCGTCGCGACGATGCCACCGATTTGAACGGTCGTATTCCCGATCGTTCCGAAGTTCTCGCCGCCGATGACAAAGGCCTGGCCACCCGTAGAAGTCGCACGATTGGGGAAGATGTCATAGACCGTCAAACCCGTAGCGCCGGAGTCGTTGGGAATCAAAACATCGACGCCGTTACCGGAGTAGTCGATTCCCATGATCACACCGCCGGGACCGACCTGAACGTCGAGCGCTGTCAAGCCGCTAAGACCTGACGAAGCTGTGACGGACCGACCGTCATCGGACAAAGCGAAACGACGGACTTGCCCGTTCCAACGTTGCGCCAATAGCTCGCCGCGCATTTTCCCGCCAAAGGTATTGGCGCGATATTCGACAATGCCATTCGTTGATGAAGAGAGCACTTCAAGCGGCTCTGCGTACTCACCCGGAATGCTGGGAGTCGTGATTGAGCGGAAGATGTTCTGGCGGTCATCCGCTCGACCGCGGCTGCGGTTGGCGTGACCGTAGTAATTGTCGTACTCGACGAAGTCGAGGCGGTCGGGTTCGGTCGGGTCACTGCCCTGTGTCGTCGCACTCGTGGAGGTAGGACCATAGCCACTGTTAGGTCCGTTGCTAGTCGAATAGAGCCGGCCATCAAGCGTGTAGACCAAGTCGAACGGATTGCGAATACCATGGCCTTGAACCGAAATGAATGAGCCGGGAGCCAAATCCACTTGCTCTCCGAAGACTTGATCATTGTTGACCAATCCGCCCACGGTCTCCAAGTACGTGATCGCGCCTGAAAAGCTCGGGTTGGAGATTTCAGCTTTGATGATTGCACCCGACAAAGGCGATTCGGGAACGTCACCGATCAACGGTGCGGCCACACCAGCGTTGGTATTGCCGCCAATCGTGATTAGCAAATCACCGTTGTGATCGAACTGCATTCCGTTGACCGCGTGGTCGTGGTTCGACGTTGGCAGATTCGTAATGAGCGGAACCGGCGTATTGAAATTGGGGCCGGTAAGCACGCTCACTTGGCCGGTGTAGGGCGACGGTCCCGTGAAGGAGCCACCGCCTTGCGCGAACAACAGAGAGTGCGCGACATAGACTTTGACCGGTGATGGCGCGTCAAAGGGATTGAAGGCAATACCGAGGGCGTGCTTGTTGCTCAAGTTCGCTACGCCATTCGCAGATTGCGTTGCCGTAACGTTGTAGTCCTCATCGAAAGTGAAGATCTTCAATTGGCCGAAACGGTTGAACACATAGAAGCGTCCGTCCGGTCCCCAGTCGCCTGTCGTCGGCAAGTTGATCGATGCCGATGTCGACAAGGACACGAAGTCAATGGGAATGAAGTCCGACTTATAGAGGAAGGTTCTCGGACTACTCGTTCCCTGCGGAGTTTGCACAGTTACGTTGATCATTCCGGCGGGACCGGCCGGTGAGATAAAGGTAATCGTGTAGGGATCAATCGAAGTGAAATCGTTCTCGGTGAGGACGTTTCCACCGAAGTTGACGGAGACTTGATCGGGCGGGAAGAAGCCGAGCCCTGTAAGCGTAATGAGGTCACCGCCTGTATCCGCACCGTCGGCGGTAAGCGTATTGATAGCCGGAGCCAGGGAAGTTTGATCGTGGTTGAGATCTTCTGCCGCGATCGGAGTGAACGAACCACCGACCGGAGCAATACGAATATTGAAGGGCAGTTGGCTCAGGTCCAACACTGATGTACGGACTTCGATGACATGGCGTCCCGCAGAGAGCTGAACCACATTGTTTGACGAATTGACGACATTGCCATCGACCCGCAGAAGGAATGTCGACGAGCCGATTGAATCGAACTTGTAGCCGCCCGTCGAGGGCACGACGAAGCTTGCAAGCTGTTGAACCACGATATTTGAGTCGAAAGGCGACCCGCTGATGCCGCCGTCGTCCGTAATCTTCAATGTCGTGCGCGTCTCGACGAAGGACGGACTGGACAGACTGGATACCAGGAGTTGAGGCAGCGTCAATCCGCCGAGCTCGTTGTAGAGCGCCAACACGCCGGGGACCGTACTCGGACTTGAGACTCGAATGGACTCACAACCGACTAGCGACGCAGCCGGAACCGTATCGTCGACGATCGTCAAGCAGATGTCGTGAACACCCACGGTTAGAGGAACTGTGATGATTGCACCGGTTCCAATCACAACGCCATCATCCGTCCAGGTCATGCTGGCGAGCTCAGCTCCGGGATAGTGGGTGTGCGAGAAGGTTCCTTCGAGGGTCACCATCTCCATGCCGTTTTGATCGTAATCGACAATTGCGCCGGCATCCTCGATCACAACGTGAAGGAAGGGCTCCGTATCGACGCCGCCATTGGCAATGATCGGAACGAATACGGACTTGAAGTTGCCACGGAAGCGCAACGTCATTTCATTCAGTTGCGGCATGGTCGGCGCGAAATTCACGCTCGCCGTCGTCGATTGGCCGGGACGAAGAACGAGCGCAGCCGGTACAGCGAAATCATCGGAGAGACCAACGTAGTTGACTCCATCGATGTCGATGTTGAGTTCAGAACCCGTTCCTCCGGCCGCTCCCACTAGGAAGGTGAAGTCGGCCAAGTTGAGAGGCGTCATACTCGTGTTTTCCAACTCGAGCGACATTGAAACGGTACTGCTGGGAGTGACGAAACCGAAATCGAGCGGTCTCGGCGTTGCGATGAGCTTTGCAGGTTGCGGCGGGAGCGGCGCTTTGAACGACGACCGTACTTGAATGCCTGCGACGCCAACAAGGGTGCCTGGAGTACTCGAAACGACGCCAATATTGAGCGCGCCGTCCGCGATTGTCGCGGACAACTTGAGACTGCCGGTGGGAACGCCACCGTTCGCTAGAGGCGCTGTATCTACAACTGAAATCTCACCCCCGTTGAGTACGATCACCGACGAACCCGTCGGAGCTTGCGCAACATCGAGTGTGACCTCGTACACGCCGTTCGGAATTTCGATGGCGTACTGAACGAACTTCCCGACGCGCATCGTCTGGTACAACTCGTCATCGTGTGTGCCCGTCAACGGGTTCCGCAAGCGAACGGCCCGCCCACGTTGAACCCCCAAGTCCGAAGTCCACATCTGGTACTTCGAATCCATACGCGGCGTTCCGCCGCCATTGATCAGGAGCTCAGCACCGGACTCACCCAAACCAATACCGTACAAACTCACGGTCGGTCCAATGTGACCTGCCGGAACGAGACTGTGAACTACGCTGAGCTGCGCCGGACTAGCGCCCATGCTCTGCGGTTGAAAGGTAACTTCCAAATCTGCACTAGCGCCCGGCGCCAGTGTCATGGGCATTCGAGTGCCCCGAAAGTTGACCGAATAACCGCTGGCACCACCGCCATAAAGCACAGCGTTCGAGAGAACCAACGCTTGATCCGAATCGTTGGTCAGGAGGAAGATTCGAGCGCTTGAATCGCCCGAAGCCACCGTGCCGAACTCGAAGGCTTCCTGATCGAGGGAACCCGAAAGCCTCTGAACGGTCAGCGCGCTGGGCGGCTGATCGGAAAGGCTTAGTCTTCCGACGTAGCTAACCGGCTGTTCATGAAGAATGTTCGCTGTCGAATTGGCGGGATTGCCGCATTCGATGCCCCTCCAAGACGTTTGTCCGAAGGTGGCTGCAGCCGAAACAAGGCCAAAAACTGCCGCGTAAAAACTCGCTCTACTCATGGTGGTGCTGAATCAAGTCGTTCGGATAGGTCGTCCTATCCAAGGTCTAGTCGCAAAGTGAAATCTAGTCGCAAAGTGAAAAGGGCAGGGAACTCGGAAGCCCCCCAGGCTCCCACACATCCCAGGGCTCGCTTGCCCACCGCCCAAACCATGCGCCGGTGACAATTCTACCCCGGCCCGAATGGGTGGGTGGATGAACGTTCGTTTACTAAGGTCCGACCCTTGAGCAAGCTCCTACAGGCCGATTCCTCCAGAGATACGAAGCCTAGATTAGACGTGCCTTAAAGGGGGTTCTGTTCCTCATCCTTGCGAATTTTTTTCGCTTCGAAACTTCAGAACGCCGCAGCCTCGAAAATTATCGATATCGACGAATCCGGGCAATTCCGGGCAGATATCGAGTCGTTCAGGCAATTTCCGAAGAAGGGCATATTCGCCCCATGGCGAGGAATCCCCTTTGCAATTAGGGTTTACCCACAAGGCGCTGCCATCGAGCACCGCCCCCCTATCCCTTTCGAGTCCGCATTCACCCGAGCCTGCTCTGCGGATCGACACCCTCAACGGAGTTACGAATGACCTTTCGAACGAACGCGATGAAGTCCATCGCGGCCGGAATTTTCCTCAGCACCACGGCGCTGACGACTTCCGCTCAAGACCCCGCAGCTTTCAACCCCATCAACATGGTCGACTTTACCTACGAGCATGACTCAGGCACCGTCGTCAACGATGGAGACCAACGTCAAACGATCATTGCGTTCCCCGTCGTCTTTGAAGGCGTCAGTTCAATCACGCTCAATTTTTCGAGCGTCGAACTATCGGGCAGCATTGCGAAAGGAACCAATTCCGAACTTCGCATCACCTCCATGTTCGACGGCGCCGTTCAAACGATGAACGCCACGCACGTCGCGCAGTGGGAGAATCAGTCGGCCTACTTCAATGGCGACACGCTGCTCGTTGAAGTCATCGCCTCCCCGAATACCGGCACCAATCGCGTTAGCATCGACTCGGTTGAAGTCGGAGCCGCGGTGAATCCGCAAGAGACCCAATGCGGTCCTGTGGACGATCGTCAGCCCTCCAACGACCTGCGCGTCTCGCGCCTGATGCCGGTTGGTTGCACTTCCTGGACCATCAACGACTGCGGCAAATGCATGCTTTCCGCAGGGCATTGCGGTTCCAGCGGTTCCTCTAGCGTCCAGTTCAACGTGCCTTTCTCAACTGCCGGGGGCAGCCTCGTCTTCCCTCCGCCGGAAGATCAATACTCCCTCGACGGCGCTTCACTCCAACGACTCAACTCCACGGATGACTGGCAATACTTCGGCGTATTCCCGAATAGCAACACCGGACTGACTCCCTACGAGGCTTATGGCGCAGCCTTCGCTCTGGCCAATCCGCCGGCCGTCGCGGGTAACAATATCCGCATTACGGGCCACGGAACGGACAGTACTCCGAACTCGACCTTCAACCAGAAGCAGCAAACTCACGTTGGCCCCTTCGTGAGCTCCGGCACGAACCTCAACTACCAAGCGGACACCACAGGCGGTAGTTCTGGATCTCCGGTCATCTGGGAAGAGCAAAACGTCGCCATCGGTATCCACACCAACGGCGGTTGCTCGACTAGCGGCAGCGGCAGCAACAACGGAACCCCGATTACGGCGGTTTCCCTGCAAGCTGCACTGGCCAATCCCCTGGGCGTATGCAAGATTGACTCTTCGGTCAATTCCATTACCTCCAACAAGCTTGCCACTCCATTCGCACGCCCCCCGGTGCTTACCGCCTGCGGCGATCTGATTGAGGGCAGCACGACCGATATCGATATGTCGTTGTTCGTCCCCACCGCTGCAATCGGCTACAACGCAACCGCCGTTCTCGTCGTCGGGTTCAGCCAAATAAACATGCCGCTCGACGGCGGTACTTTGGTTCCCGCAGTCGACAAGTTCTTCTCTTTCCCCGTCGACACATCCACTCAGAAGAAGGTTCAAATTCCTCTGAGCGTGACTTGGGGAGCGGGAATTCCGAGCGGAACGGAGTTCTATCTCCAGTATTGGGTGGCCTTCTCCGACGGCGGCTCGGTCACAGGCAGCTTGGCCTCAGACACCATCAATCTGACCTGGCCTTAGGTCATTCGGACCCTAGGGTCCTGACAACAACTGGCCGCTAGGCCCTGTCCTTCGAGCATTCGAATGGACCAGGGACTAGCGGCCAGTCTCGCTTTAGACGCTCGACGCAGCACTTTGAGTGCTTGTGGATGGTTCCTATGTGCTTAGCGCGCCAGTGGCGATATATCGGGTGCAAGCTCAAAAACCTCTTCGCGAACCATCCGCTTGAACGCAGTGGACGTTTTGAGCAATGAGAGAAGACGGCTTCGCAATATTGGGCAAGTCGCCGAGTCTCCCTTCCCTCGAATAAGCATCCTTACAACCCGTTTCGGCCGATTTGAGGTCGACTCGATTCGGAAGGAACAAGAGGGCCCTCAATCGAGCCTCTTTCGTCAACATCTCCATTCATATGAACGTGCCTGCAAGGCCCCGTTACTTGCTCGCAGCTGCCATTTCGCTCGATTAAGCGCGATTCGCCAGGATTCCCCAAGCTGCGGGCTTGCCCCTTATCGCCCACCTATCGCATCGATCCAGCTTAACGGGCGCAACCGACCGGGCGAAAGAAGGTTAGTGAACTGCCCGGCATCCGTGTTGATGGCCGGAACCTAAGAAATTTCGAGCCCTGGACTTGGGTCCGATCCGTGCGGCGGCAGGGCCTCCGCCCCAGAAATCGATCGTAAATCGAAGCTTCAATTCGGGTTAACTCGGGCCATCAACACGGGTCCAAGGCAGTTCAGAAGGTTTGGGATCTACCAGCCGAACACCCCGCGGCACTCGTCGAACAGGCGCCACAGAATTTGGCGTAGACCGAGAATACCCGCAAATCTTAATTTTTCATTAATGCCCCCCCCGCCTTCCATTAAGGACGTATAACTAATAAGTCATTACAGATTTCAAATTCTAGCTCTCCCAGAATCTTGAATCCTAGATTTAGAGTTCGAAGCAAAACACGTCATTACGGAATTATAAGTATCCGAAAGAGACCTCAGACATGATTCGCAATTTATACAGAACCGCAGCCTGCGCGCTTGCGTTGACAGCAACAGCAACGACAGCATCCGCTCACTTTGAAGGCGACCAAATTTGGATTGTTGACCAGCTCAACAGCAAGTTGTACTTCGTCAATCCCGCTAACTTCAACGTCAACACGAGCTTGACCGCCGCCGATGGTTTGGCTGGACCCGCTTCGATTGGTTTTAGTTTGCACGGCGACATGGTTATCGGAAACTTCGCGTCAAACGATGTTTTCAGCATTGAGCCTGACCTCACCATCTCAACGGTGTTGACCACGGCCGATGGAGTAAGCGGACCTTTCGGCGGAAACGGAATTGCAATTAGCCCTGGCCATGGCGACATCTTCTTAACTAATTTTTCGAATTCGACGGTGATGATGTATGACGAAGACTTCCTTAACGGAATGGTCTTTGCCGACGCTGCGGACGGACTCATCGCCCCCGGTGGACTGGCTTTCAAAGCCAATGGTGATCTCCTCATTGCAGACCGTGGCATCAATCGCGGCAAGATTTACGAAGCCGATGAACTCGGCAACGTCTCTCTCTTCTACGAGCCGCCCGCAAACCAACGCCCGATCTCGATCACGATTCAAAAAGGCGGAGACATCTTCATCCTGACTACGCTCGGCAACATCTACCGCCTTATTGGTGGTGATCCGTTGAATGACGTCTTGCTCGGGACCTATGGTGTCAACTCATTGCGCGGAAGCATCGTCTTCGGCAACGATCAAACCACGATCTATCACGTCAATCAGGCCGAAAGCATCTTGCGCGCAATCGACTCAACGACCGGCTTGAGCCATGTCGCCGCAACCCTTCCCGCTGGCGGCGGTGGTACGGCGATGGTCTTGTTCGGCTCTCACTATGCACCGGGTACCTTCATCGACTTTGGCGAGCCCTTGGCTGGCACTGGTGGAATAGACCCCACTCTTCATGGCCATGGCGAGCCGCGTATCGGAGATCCCTTTGACCTTGAGCTCGTAGGCTTCGCTGGTGAAACTCTGACCTACACCTTCATTGGAACGGGCATGGATGAATCAGTCATCTTGAGTGGCGAATTCCACATTGACCTCACTGGCTTCTACAAAGTATTTCCGCGCATCACTGACGGCGCAGCAGGCGTCGCAGGAGCAGGTGGCTTTGAGTTGAACCTTGGTCTGCCCAACGACCCGTCATTGGTCTACGTTAGCATCTTCGCTCAAGCCGTTGGAATCGACGCGGGTGCTGTTGAGGGCTTGTCCTTCACTCAGTGCGTTGAGATCTACATCGGCGACAGCGAGTAGTCTTAGCTAGATATCCTCAAGAGCGAGGGCCAGTGCGATTACTCGCACTGGCCCTCGCTTATTTGTAGAGGCGTGCGCGCGCTTCTACTGCTCCATCGAAACGACAAAACGACGGCTTACCCATCAATACTCGTAATCGCCATAGGGGTTCGATTCGAACGCGAGGGCGGAACGAGTCACCGCGACAGCAACGATTGCAATCACAAAAACGATTCGCAGCGCGCCACGCTTGCGATCATTCCATGACCGGAAGTATGGAAGTTCGACGATCCACGGAATGACGCCGCCTCCGGTAATTAGCAAGGCCTCTGTTACGGGAAGCTCGCTGTAGAAAAGGGCACACAAGCCGAGTCCAAAGGCCGCTAAAGCGAATAACGTGATGTCGCCCACGCGCAACTTTGGAAGAGGCTTCATCCAGCTCACGATCACGAAAGCCCCAAGCGTGGAACAGAAGAGTCCCGTCATCTGAGCGATTTTAGAGCTACCTGTGAGCGCGGAACAAATAGCTAGGCCCGTAAAAACGCAGAAGAGGATCGTCAGTACCGAACGGCTTGGCACCCGATCGGCAAGTCCGACCAACGAGCGCCAAAGTGCGTAACCGACAAGGGCAATGATCGCCATCCACCTCGCCACCTCTGCGCCCTCCCATTGATATTCGATCGTCGCTCGCATGATGAGGTACAACATGCTTCCGCCAATCGACCAACGAGCAAAGACAGCGAAGCGACCTAGTTGGTCGTCGAATAGCTGGATTACACCAGCGACTAAGATGAACCAAACCAACCAGTCGGTTGCCGCGAGGGTGCGTGAGTCCGACGGCAAGGGCGGCCATCCGAATAAGCCGATGTAGCCGGTGGCGAAACTCAAGGTCGCCAGCAAGAGGATGAGCGAGATCCCCTTGGACTCGGAAGTACGTGAAACTAGAAGCAACGCCCCGATGCCGGCGATGAGACCGGGCATCAGGACGCCCCAAAGAACAGCCTGGAGCTCCAAGTTCAGCCTTCGCTAGCTTCGATGCTCACTGTCAACTCAACATCCGAACCGAGCGGTCCGCCGACGCCGTAGCTCATGCCGAACTCAGTGCGATCGATAACGAACTTAGTGTGAAAGCCGATGAGGTTTCCGCCTCGTCCGCTGGCTTCCCCCACCTTTTCTAAGTCGATCGTGATCGACTTAGTCACGCCGTGCAAAAGCAAGTCACCGGTGACGCGATAGTCATGCTCACCACCTGCTTCGACCTTCGTGCTTCGGAAGGCAATCACGGGGAATTGCTTCACGTCAAAAAAGTCAGGGCTGCGAAGGTGTTGATCGAGTTTCTCGTTGCGCGAGTCGACGCTTTCAGAACGGATTTCGACCGACAGTGAGCACTTGGACGCGTCGTCCGCGTCGTATTCAAATGAACCCGAGATTTCGTCGAAGCCTCCGTAGAAGTAAGACACTTCCTTGTGCTTGACTTTGAAGATGACCGTCGAGTGCACGGGGTCGACGATAAAGTTGGACGCGGCGGCAGAACTGGGCTGCGCAACGGGTTCGGTAGTGGGACTAGAGAAGGCGAGTAAGCCCGCGGAACCGAGTAGGGTCAGTGTCAATAAAGCAAAACGCATGGTGGGATTCCAAGAGAGGGGAATTTTGAGAGGGGCTGGGGTCGGTTCAAAAACCGACGTGAAACAATATGACACTGGCCGGCCGGTATGTCCTGCGGCAAGTTCTGCAAAGCTTGATACGATGCGGAAATGCAGAGTAAAGCCAAAACAGTGAAGCAGTACCTGGCCGAACTTCCCGAAGATCGCCGGGAGGCAATCCAAGCAGTCCGCAAGGTCGTCTTGAAGAACCTGCCGAAAGGTTATGAGGAGGGCATGCAGTACGGAATGATCGGATACTTCGTCCCGCACAGCCTATTCCCCGCCGGCTACCACTGTGACCCCACTCAGCCCCTGCCGTTCGCTGCATTGGCATCGCAAAAAAATCACATGGCGATTTATCTCATGTGCATTTACGGCAGCGAGAAGCACAAAGCTTGGTTTAGCGAGGCTTGGCTCAAGACGGGCAAGAAACTCGATATGGGCAAGTCCTGCATTCGGTTCAAAAAACTCGAGCAGGTAGCACTCAACGTGATCGGCCAGGCCATCAAGAAGGTGCCCGCAAGCAAGTTCATCGCCGCCTACCAAGAGAGCCGGAACGCGGGTTCGAAGGCTGCTAAGCAAGCGAAGCCGGTTGCGAAGAAGAAGGTGGCTAAGAAAGTCACCAAGAAGGTCGCTAAGAAAGTGACCAAGAAAAAGGCTACGAAACGCGCGAAGGCCAAGTAGCACGGCCGCTGACGGAGCGACTCGCGAGCTCTAAATCAGGTTAGGTCGTTGTGCGGTATATGCCTAAATAGCTCGCGAAAACGGGCTCGAATCGTAATCCCTGATTAAAATCGTACTTAGCTGAAGGGCTAGTGCCTTCTCGTCTGGTCCAACCACTAGGCATCCTCTACCTTGGGTGCTCCTTTGACCTCCACCCATTCTATTCAATGAAGATTCGAAACGCTGTTTTCTTAGCACTCGCCGGAGCTCTAGCAGCTCCCGCTGTAGCCGCAACCTTCGGAACGACCGATGCTCCCGAAATGAGCACGACGATCCTTGGCGAGACCTCAACTCTCAAGATCGGTTCCACCGTCCCCGCAGGCTTGGAACTCATCGATTTTGAAGGCCAAGCCACCAACTTCAAAAGTTTGCGCGGCAAGACTGTGCTCTTGCACTTCTGGTCGGATCGTTGCCCCGCCGAACGTCACGCCAATCCCATCTTCATGAAAATGGAAGCGCTGTACGCTGACAACCCCGACGTCGTGTTGCTCGGCATTGCCTCCAATCAGAACGAGTTGGGTGACAAACCCGCACGTGGCGCCGATTTCTCGGAGCACTACTCTGACTTGCGCACGAAGCGCGACGAAGTCGGATACAAGCACACGATTCTTGCCGATCACGGCAACGTGGTGAGCTCCATGTTCCAAGCTCGTTCTACCCCGCACTGCTTCGTCATCGACAAAGAAGGCGTGATCCGTTACTCGGGCGCGCTCGACGACGACCCGCGCGGTAGCAAAGGCGACAACGCCACCAACTATCTTGTAGACGCGGCCACCGCGCTCATGAAAGGCGAGAAGCTCGCCGTTACCGAAACAAAGCCCTACGGCTGAGGCATCAAAAAGAAGTGATCTTCCCGTGAGGAAGATTCAATCAATGTCTCTGTTTCGGCTCGCGCTCGCGACCTCCTTGGTGTTCTTCGGTGCTTGCCAACCAAGCGCCGATAACACTGAGGGGAGCGAGCCCACGCCTGCACCAGAAGCCCCTCTCATCTCGATCGAAACGGTCGAGTTCGACGGCCTGCAAGCCAAGCTCGCAGCCGATCGCGGCGAGGGCATGCTGCTGAACTTTTGGGCGATGTGGTGTGCGCCCTGCGTCGCCGAGCTTCCGGAACTCAACGAAGTCGCCGAGGCCTACCGCGATCGCGGCGGCAAGGTCGTCGCGGTGAGCTACGACATCATGGTGCCCGGTGCTGAAGACGCCGCAACGACGGAAGCCAAGATTCAGCGCTTCTTCGCAAAGCGCGGTTGGCAAATTCCGGTGCTACTGTACGACGACGTCGACTATTCAAAGGCCAACGAGTTCTACAGTTTGCCTGGCGAAATACCGGCAACCATCGCGATCAACAAAGCTGGCGAAATCGTCGATAGCCAGCACGGCAAGGCCGGCAAAGAGCGCTTTGAAGAGATGATGCGCACGGCCATGGGGCTCGATTAAGCCTGCTAGCGTCCGGCTAAAAAGCCAAAGCGCTGGAAGATGAACTCGGGTAGGGCGCGAACGATAGCCATCACTCCCGCCCAAACTGTCGGCAGGTAAACGACATGTTTACGCCCGTCGAGCGCGCGCACGATGCCGCGTGCGACGGCTCGTTTCTCGCCGAATAATGCGTGCTTCGGATGGTCCGCAGCCATGGGAGTATCAGTCGGTCCCAACTTCACGTTCAGCACATGAACGCCCTGGTGATAAAGACGACTTCGCATACCCTGCAAATATCGACTCAACCCACCCTTCGCCGCACCGTAGGTGTAGTTGCGTGGACGACCTCGCTCTCCGGCCACTGATGTGATTGCTCCAACGTGCCCCCGAGACTGAGCCTCCATGTAGTTCGCGATCGGTGCGAGCAGCGAAACGGCGCTCAGCAAATTCGTCTCGAGAATCTCGCGCGCATGACCGAACTCATTCTCAGAACGAACTTGCTCGCCGAGCAATCCATGGGCGACGAGAGCGATGTCTAACCCACCCAACGCTTCAATCGCCTGCGTGACTCGGCGCTCGTTTTGATCGAACTCGTTGAGATCCCCTGTTTCGTGACCCGCCACATTGGACCCGAGTTCCTCCACCAGTTGAGCTAGTCGTTCTTCGTTTCGGGCGAGCAGGTAGATCCGATCGCCGTGGGCTGCATAGAGGCGTGCAACTTCCGTTGCAACGGCCGACGTTGCTCCGACGATCAATACGCGACGCGAGGACATGGGTGTTTCAAGTTCATCTGGACAAGCTTCGGCGCAAGCTGAGTGCTCTCGCGTCTCTGCGTTGGAATGGAAGCCACAGTCTAGCCCGAATTATTCATGAACACGCGGACCAAACACCACGAACGACCGGCACTGCCGGTCTATTGGTTCCTGCTGGCACTTTGCAGATACTGGCGTCCTCGACAACCTTGCAAGGTCGTCTGCGGGGGCAAGTATCTGCAAAGTGCCAGCAGGAACCAATTCGAGGCGTTTTGCCTCGCGGTTCATGAATAATCCGGGCTAGCAAGCCGCGCTCGATTCGATCCGTAGAACTCGTGTCCAACGGAGCGGCTTCCGCTAACCTCACGCCCTATGGCAAGCTCTTCAAAATCCAATTCAACCCCACTCACAGGACAAGCGGCGCGTGAACAGTTCGAGCCCAGCACGGTTTCGATCATGCCGGATGAACAAGTCACCCGCGTGACTCTGTTGCGGCATGGCGAAGTGGAGTCGTTCGAGAAACGCGTGGTGCGCGGGCAATTGGACGCCGAATTGTCATCGCGCGGTTTCGAGCAAAGCCGGATCGTCGCGGACTGGTGCGTTCACGCCCTACCGCGCCCCGACGTTCTGTTTTCGAGCGACTTGAAGCGCTGCCGATACTTCGCTTCCGTACTCGGCGAAAAATTGAGCCTAGAGCCGCAGTACGAGCCTCGCCTGCGCGAGCAAAGCATGGGCAGCTGGCAAGGACGCACCTGGGATGAAATTTCGGCTGAAGACGGCGCAAAGGTTACGGCTTATTGGGACAACTACGTTGAGACGACGCCGCCCGAAGGTGAGTGCTTGCTGGACTTGCAACAACGCATTCAAAAGTGGTGGAACGAGATGCATGCAAGCCACGCTGGTAAGCGCATCGTCATCGTTACGCACATCGGTGTGATTCGAAGTCTGCTCTGCTCATTGCTCGACATCCCTTTACACGACGCATTGCGATTTGCGCCGGCCGTGGGCTCTTACACATCACTATTGATCAGCAATTCGGGCGCGGTTGTAGAAAGCATCGGGGAACGACCATGGGCTTGGTCGGAAAACTTAATCGCGCGAGCAGCAATCGACAATTCGAATCCTCGCATTGCACTTTCGGGATCCGCCGGCACTGGCAAAACAACGCTCGGGAGAGAGCTCGCCAAACGCCTGGGCGTGCCTTTCATCGAGGAAGGCATGCGAGCGCGACTCGAGGCCGGACTCGACATTCATTCACTCGACATGAACGGGTTCCGAGAATTGCTTCGCGATTTGTGGAATGAACAACAGGTCGCCGAATCCGCCGCAAGTTCCGGCTTCGTCGTCGATCGGTCGAGCCTGGACTACTCCGCGTTTTGGTTGCATTACAACCTGTGGGAAGCGCAGGCCGAGACCGATACATTCTTCGACCAGATGCAAAGCGCAGCCTCAAATTACGACCGCATTCTGCTCTTCCCCTGGGGTGCACTTCCAATCGAAGCGGACGGCGTGCGCGCTACCAATCCATGGTTGCAGCTTCGCTATCAAACCATCCTAGAAGGCATTCTCGATCGCTACGTCAAGGACGAACTCATTACGCGCGTTCCGGCAGTCGACGATTTCGAAGTTCGGTTAGCCGAAACACTGAGCGCGCTCGGCGGTTAGTTGCGAATCAACGACCCGATGCGAGCTTGTCGATTCGCTCGCGAACCGAGATCAACTCATTCTCTAGCTCTTCGAGTACGCGCGCATCGCCTGTGCTTCCCAAAAGTCCTTCGATCGCCAACATGTGAGCCATCTCTAAAGCGATGTGCGCCGGAACATCAACTTCCGGCTCAACACCCACGCCTTCCCAGTTCGTTTTCGTGATGGGATTGATCGCTCGCCCCATCGGAATCCAAACCGCGAACTGATCATCAACGGGAACAGATCCACCAGGATGGGCGCCGCCTCCGGTAGTTTCGCCAACGATGGTGGCGCGTCCAAGACTCTGTAGGTTGTAGCTGAACTCCTCGGCCGCCGAAAAAGTCCGACCACTCGTTAGCACGAAGACCGGTACATCAGGGCAATGCAAACCCGGAGCTTTGGGGTCGGTCCAATACTCCTCGGTCGACTCACCTTCGCGCCAATACAGGCTGTTCAAGTGAACGGACTTTTCTCCGAAGAGGTAACTCGATATGAGCTGAACCATTTCGGGACTGCCGCCTCCGTTTTGCCTCAAATCGAAAATGATCGCGTTGCTATTCGCGACAAAGTTCATCGCCGCAATCGCCGTAGGCCCACCCAAGTCGGCGCTGTGGAAATTTCGCAGGTCGATATAGCCAACATTACAGGCCAAGCGCTCGACGCGCTCGAACCCGTAATTGACGTAAGCAGCGCGCGCATTCACTTCCGCCTCAACTTCAGGCGTTTGATTCTCCTCAAACATGCTGACTTGAGGATTGAAACTAACGCGCAAGTGCAGATCCTTGCTCAGCCCTTGCAGATCGCTCGTCAACGCAATCGCTAAGGCACTGGGATTCGAAATCGAATCGTAGGCGCCATCGGTGAGTTTTCCGGAGACTAGACCCGACATCGCTTGACCGACTTCGGGAAAGACGTATCTATCCCGAAGAAGCTCAAGCGTTCGTTCGATCACTTGCGTTCGCCGCGCTCCATCAAGAACTAACTTGTCATCCTGCGCGTTCGCTGCGGCACACACCGTCACCAACACGAGGAGACAAGCAGTCACAAATCGATTGGAGCGATAGGAGCCGAACGTGCATGGTTTCAAAGTCATCGTTGTACCTGCTTTGGATCGTCGTTGGCGCGATGGTAACAATCTAGCAGGCTGCCCGAAAAAGTACCGTAGCGAGACGAAGCCATCTTCGTCGCGGCAAGGAGGGGACGGGCGAGACGGCGTAGGCGGTCTGTAGGGCAGTCGAGCACGACTCGACGGGTTAGGGCGCAGCAGCGGCGGAGAGGGCTTCGTCGTAGTAGGTAGTTTTTCGGGCGGGCTGCTAGATGCAGTGAAACGCTCGGTTGAACCTCTCTGTGAGTTTCAATTCAGCCAATCTTTCGTAAGTGAGAAGAGATCGCTCGCGCCTCTCCCCACTTTTGAGAATGGGCAGGCTTAGAACGGCCTGAAATACACCATGTAGAGCGCCACGCCAACGACGATCACCGCGATTGAAGTCAGCACGCCAGTGGCACCCGGCTTGCGATAAGCGATTCCGGAGAGAGCCGCCATCACCAAAGCGCAGACGATCTTAACAATGACCCATCCGTCGAATCCAATTTTGAGCTTGGCCAACAATCCGAAACCCGCGACGAACAAGAGCAGCGTCAGGATTCCCGTCATCATCATCGTTCCCTTGCGTTTCTCCGGAGAGGGTGCAGCAAAGGCTTTGAACGTGAAAGCGGTGAGGAGGATCGCCGATGCGACGTGAATAACCGAGTAAATCAGGGGGTCCATTGATTCCGTGCGGAAGAGGGGCTGTGTGGTGAGAGTTAGGGTATGAAGCTAGTCGTGACCGCGTTGCTAATAAAGCTGGGCGTCAGCGTAATCAAATCGAGAAGCATGTAAGCATGTTGAAGAACCAATCCGTTGAGAGTTGGGTCTTGTCCCGCTGGAATCGTCATCGTCGCGGTCTTTTCCCCGCTCGCATTCAAGAAGGCTAGGCCTTTCTTGACCAGCTTGTTCGGACGCGTGGCCGTCGACAAAAACAGCGAGCTCGAATTGAGTGGCAAGCTGAGGTAGGACGGAGAGAAAACCGTGCCAGGAGTTGTGCCGGTAAAAGTGGTCAACAAGAAGTAGAGCGCGTCGGGCGTAGGAGCGTCCAAGCTGAAGGTTTGAATGCCACCGCCCGACAGTGAGATTTGAGCAGCGGACGCAAGCAGGCTCGAACCCGCGGCGCTGTTGAGCACCGTGATCGAATCGAGTTCAACTCCAGCTAGCGGGTCGTTCGGCAGAGCGGTCGATCCATCTTCGATTCTGATGTAACGCACCGAACTCAGTCCGGATCCGTTCAGGTCGTACGACCACGTTCCTCCGCCCATGCCGATCAACGTCGTTTGGCTGAAGGCGTTGGAACTTCCATAAACGCGATAGCGCTCGTTCACCATATCACCAGGAATCAGCGCTTCGGTCACGGTGAAATCAACGCCAGGTCCGTCCACGATGGCGTGATTCTCGCCCAGGTCGAGGACGATGAATCCGTTCAAACCGAGCGAGCAAGCAACTCCGTCGGGTGCACCCAACGCGGAAGTCGGCGACGAGACATTCGCGTAACTGTTGAAGGGGTCCGCTTGATTATTTGCGGTGATCGAGAACGCGTGCTCGTTGCCTCCCGGATTCAACGCGACTTGAAATTCCCCACGTGTGCCCGGAACAACGTTGATCCCAGTCACAGTCTGCGGCTCGTAGCCGTTGGCCCAAACCGTCACCGAATAGGTACCGGGCATCACAATGCGATGAACATCGCCGACCACGCTATCGCTGTAACAAGGCACTTCACTGCCCGAAACCATAACCATGGCTCGCAGCGGCAAGCCTGTATTCGCATCCGTTACAAGGCCGTGCAGTCCTTCGAGCGTGCTTCCGCAAAACACATCCATACCTGCCTTGTTGCGATCGTACGTAAAGTTCAAAGCACCCGAGACGTTGCTAATTTCGGTCGTGAAACACAATCCACCGAAGGCTCCGTAAGCTGTATCCAGCAGTTCCCCGTGCGTCTCATAGTCACTCCAAGAGTTGACGAGGTTGTACGAAGCTGCGGTGCTGTACGCCGCACCTACGGATTGGATGATGGCCGAATCGGTAGTTCCGTTGGCACTGAATCCCCACGGGTAAAAGAGCACGTCGCCCGAGCAATGGATCGTGGACGAGAGCGTGATGTTGCTCGACTGCCAAAACGAAAAGATCGCCTGGGTCTCGGGCTGTGAGTTTTCGGCAGGACTACCGCCCTCGCCGTTCCACTGAAACCCGAAATCGCGATTCAGATCAACGTTGTTTACGTTTCTGCGCGTTCCATTCTCATGACCATCGGGGTTGATCAGCGGGATCAACCAAATCTCGTTGTTATCTACGAAGTTGGTCACGTCTGGGTCGATGCCGTAGTTGTCGCACAGATGCTTGGCGTAGCGATAAGGCATTTCACCGCTCGCATATTCGTCGCCGTGGATGTTTCCGCAAAACACGAGTTCCGGCTCGTCTTCCTCAACCAAAACATTTCCGCTAATCCGCAGCGCAAAGATCTCGCGCCCATTCACCGACAGCCCCAATACCTCCAGCTTGGCGATGCTCGGAAAAGCTGCGGCGTAGTTGTAAAACTCGGTTCGCATTTGCACGTAGGAAGTGAATCCCGCTGGAACCGCTTCTTGCGAATTGTTGGCCAACGCTTCGGCCGCCAGCGAAGAATGCAGCAAGGTCGGCGAAACGCCCGAAGCCCGTAGTTGCTCGACGTCATCCACAGTGAGCTCGACCGTATAAGCTTCGTCGAGCTTGCCGTGCCGGACAGTAACGGCGAGTTCGTTCAACTCTGCTCGCGCATCACGAGGTACACGATAAACGCCAACACCTTGAGCGTTGGTAAAGCCGGACTGCAATACGAAAAGAAATGTGAAAGTCGAAATAAGTTTCATGGCGGCACTCGTGTGGGGCGGATTACAGAACACAGAGTAACAAGCTATTCATGAGGCGGTTCAACTCTTCAAAAGCTCGTTCATTTCGCGTTTCAAGTACTCGTACGCCTGCTGTTCTGCTGGCGTGAGAACCGGCTGTAACAGCAAGTCGTTCAATTCAAACGGATCCATCTCCAAATCGTAAAATTCCTCTTCGCTGCTTCCGGTACCCACACCGAGCTCAGGCGGGCTTTCATCAGTTTCCGCGTCAGGGTCGGCCGGATCATGAAAAAGGTACTTGTAGCGCTCTCCACGAATTGCGCGCAGAAGCTTTGTCTTGGGCCCAATTCCATTTGGATCGAACAGTTCAACAAAAACCGTTTGGCGAATTGAAGGACGTTCCGGATTGCTTAGATAGGGAACCAAACTAACTCCGTCGAGCCTCACTCCTAGTACGGACAAGTATTGATCTGCAGACATGCCGGTACTTACACCCGGTTGAACACCTGGATCAACCGGACCGAACGCTCCTTCAATTCCGGCCAATTCGAGCACCGTCGAAAAGATGTCTACGGTCGAGACCAAAGCTGAACACTCAACTCCTGCTTGAGTGACGGATGGACCACTGATTAGGAGCGGAACCTGAACGCCGCCCTGATAAACGGTGGCCTTCGCATGGGATGGCAAGAACGGCGGAACCGTGACGGATGTAGGCGTTCCGTTGTCACCTACAAAAATGATGTTCGTGTTCGAGAGGTAGGGAGCTAGCCGTTCAAATAACACGCCAATCTCGGTGTCCATGGCCTCGAGCATCGCCTTGAAATACGGTTGAGGGTCGCTAGACGGTGGGCCCGCTTGGGAGAGGTCGACCGAAAATAGTTCAGCTGGCGGCGTGTGAAACGGTGAGTGTCCTGCATGAAACGCGACGTAGCTGAACCATGGCTCCTGCGCCGAGGCGATCCACTCGGCTGCATCCGCGACTGTGCGTGTCGTTAGATAGCCCGTTCCAGGTGAGGCCGTTCCGTTTTCAACATGAAGCCACGAAAAATAGCTGCTATTTGAAGCCGCCACGTTGGTCAAGCAGCCCGAGTAATGATCGAAACCCGCAACGTTTGGAGCTGCCAAGCCTCCGAAGTTGTCGTTTGAAAGATGCCACTTGCCGATCGCTGCATGCGAATAGCCGGTTGCTTGCTGATCCAAGGCCTCTGGCAATGTGAGCTCGGATGGCTTCATCGAAAAAGCGGGCCTAACCACAAAGCCCATTCCCGTTCGAAAGCCATAGCGCCCAGTCATGATCGTCGAGCGCGTGGAAGAGCAAACTGGATTCGCCCACGCGTTGCGAAACATGACGCCTTCATTCACGAGCTTTCCGATATTCGGAAGGGTCGGTGGGTCTCCACCCAAGCCATAGGCTTCGATCTGGTCGACACCGACATCGTCGGCTAGCAGTAACAGGATGTTCGGCGGCTTGACGCTTCCCCGAGAGGAATGTGAGGGAATCAGAACGAAGAGAACTAGCAAAATTAAAGTTCGAATCATGAGGGCCTCCATCCAAGTGAAAAAAAGGTCGATCAAAATCAACAGCTCAATAACTCGGTTGAATCCGGCACAGTAGACACGAATTCGTTCCGCGGCCAATGTACAGCACACGCGAACTTCGCCGAACGAATTCCTTCGGCGCTTTTGGTTTCCTTCTGGAAGTTCCCACAAGCAGTATTGGTGAGCTGAATTGCTTAGATTGATCGCTTCATGGACGAATACGAACTTCAGGAAGACTCAAGCTACATCTGCCAATCTTGCGGCGAAGAAATCATTGTGCCCATCGATCACTCTGCCGGTACGCAACAGGAATACGTTGAGGATTGCCCGGTCTGCTGTTGCCCACATCTTCTATCCGTGCGAATCGAGCGCGATGGAAATGCATCGATCTCAGCCCAGGCTGAATAATCAGCGCCCGGGATGAGATCGATTGAAGATCTTCGTTGTCGTACACTCAACGCAAGTCAAGTGCCACGCGACTTGGCTAAGTTACAGGCCGAGTACGAACTCGATCGCGTTGGTCAAACCAATCCGGTTACTGCCGTCGATCAAGAAGCCTTGGAAGTAAACGTGCGCTCCGTCGAGTGCGGGATCGTTGGGGATCGGCAAATTAAAGTTCACCGGACTTCCGTTCCACACGCCGGCTACGCGCGTGATGAATGTCGGACCAACCAGAAGCTCGCCGACACTTCCGGGAGCGATAAGTCCGAAGTCAGCGAAGAGGCTGCCGTTCGGAAACAACGGATCCGCGCTAGCCGAAGCTGCCCAGAAGGCGATCGAAGGTTGCCCCATCGAGCCTGTCGGATCGGAGAGCGCTAGGTTGATTTGGCCGGTACCACCAATTTGCGTATCGCCGCCAGTTTGCAGGAAGCTGTCGACCGGGTTGACCGATCCGTAAGAAAAGGTGCTCGCACGGCGAGTGAAAGTGAAAGTGCCCAGATCAACAGTTCCGTCAAACGGACCACCCGTAATCAAACTGATCGGATCGGCGGGACTAGTATTTGAATTCGGAGAATTGAAGCCCAGCCCGTTATCCGTACCCGAATCGTAGGCAAAGGCTTGTACGGTCAAGCTATCTACCCAGCCCGTACTCGTTTGCAGATCAACACCATGAACGCCGACGAACCAGTCCGGACTCGGAGCGATCATCGTGACCATGGTGAAGAGCGGGAACTCGTCCGTAACTGTGAACGTGAGGCTTTCCGTATCCGGAGAACCCAAACCGTTACCTAAGTGAGCCGCACCCGCCGTTCCGGCGGTTATCGCGACATTGATCTCGCCGAAAAGCCCGAACTGCGAGCCCGTCTCGGCCATGCCTTCGATTCCCGGAGTGGCCAAGGAACCCGGTGCCCAAAACTCCACGCTCGAATTGTGGGTTGCCCCGATGAGCGGCGAAAAGTGCGCTCCACCGGGAAACGCGCCGGGGTGCGTTGCGTTACTCCAAGTCGCATCGAAACGAACGTCGTAGAGGGCCGTATCGCCATTGGCAAAAGCCAGATCAGCGGAGGCGGTGGAGATAAACGCGAATGCAAGCGCTGCACGGCAGCTTGAACCAAGATTCATGTCGGAGTTGGAGGTGAGGAGAGGTGAGGGGGATTTTCGCGTCAAAACAACGAGTTTGAACGCTAAGCACAATCCTACGGCACTTCCAAAATTCGGTGACCGACAAAACGAATCTGAGGCCAATCAGCATTGAAAGCGGCAACGGCGAACTGGCTGGCAATCGCGTTGAAAGCTCCGTACTAAGTGCTGGAAGCTCAGTCGCTTTAGCCCCTTGCTAGCCCGAATTATTCATGAACACGCGGACCAAACACCACGAACGACCGGCACTGCCGGTCTATTGGTTCCTGCTGGCACTTTGCAGATACTGGCGTCCTCAACGACCTTACAAGGTCGTCTGCGGGGGCAAGTATCCGCAAAGTGCCAGCAGGAACCAATTCGAGGCGTTTTGCCTCGCGGTTCATGAATAATCCGGGCTAGGGCCTCGATTGAATACTCTGGCCCGAAGTTTTGTTCGTCCCTGGGCTTGGATCACAAAAGCGGTACGAAACAGAGTCAGGTCGAAACCGCTACTGGTTCTCGAACCACTTCGCGTTGATCTCTTTGTACTCCGACCACTTCCCGGGCAGATCGGCTTCGTCAAAGATCGCATCGACGGGGCATTCCGGCACGCAGGATCCGCAATCGATGCACTCGTCGGGATTGATGTAGAGCATCGTCTCCGTCTCGTACTCCGCTTCTTCCTTCGTCGGGTGGATGCAATCGACCGGACAGACTTCCACACAAGCGGTGTCCATCGTGTTCTTGCAGGGTTCGGCGATGACGTAGGTCATAAAAGCTGGCGTGGGAGGATCGGGACTGGTTCGAAGTGGCGCGTTCGAGGCTGAAATGGCGAAAGGTTATCGTAGAGCGTAGATCAGGAATCCACCATCGGGGGCGTCGATGACTTTTTATCGGCAGGTTACTTCTTGATGCCTAAGCGTTTGGCGAGGTGATAGAGGTTGCCACGGTCCAGAGCCAGGTCGCGCGCTGCTGCGGACCAATTGCCTTGGTTGCGTCCGACGGCTTTCTCGATTTGAGTTCGTTGAAAGCTTTCGACGGCTTCTCGCAGCGGGCGAGGGGTGGGTTCCGGCGTGCTCTCCGGCGAGGGTTGCGGGGCGGGAGCCGATGAGTTTCTCGTATCGAAATCCTCCACGCGAAGGATCAACATTGAGCCCGGTTCCGAGCGAGTCGAGGCGCTTAGAATACCTCGCGAAACAACGTTCTCGAGTTCGCGCACGTTTCCCGGCCAAGATCCGGCCATCAGGTTTTCCTGGGCTTCTGGACTGAAGCGAATCGGTCCTGTTCCCAATTGGCGTCGACCTCGGTCGGCGAAGAAGCCAGCTAGTGCGGGGATGTCTTCGGCGCGTTCGCGCAGGGGCGGAATGTGCAGGCGGCACACGTCGAGACGATGGAGCAAGTCGCTTCGAAAGCGACCCGCTTCAACTTCGGCTTCGAGGTTGCGATTCGTGGCTGCGAGAATTCGAACGTCGACGTGAATCGGTTGATCGGTGCCTACGCATTGAATCTCACCATCCTGAAGTGCTCGCAAAAGTTTGGGTTGGATGTGAAGCGGGAGCTCGCCGATCTCATCCAAGAATAGACTCGCTTTGTCGGCCACGCGGAACTTACCGAGTCGTTCGCTATCCGCACCAGTGAACGCACCTCGCGTGTGTCCGAACAGTTCACTTTCGGCAATAGCCTCCGGTAACGCGGCGCAATTCAAGTAGACGAGCGCTTGTTCTGCTCGCCGCGACGCTGCATGCAACTGCCGTACGACAATCTCTTTGCCAACGCCGGTCTCGCCGGTCACGAGCACGGGGAAATCAGAGCGCGCGATCACTTCAATCTCTTTGCGCAAACGATTCATCGGAGTGCTATCGCCGATCAAAGTCGCTCCGCGTCGCGCCATCGTGTCTTGCATGAGGTCGCGCGCTAGCAAGCCTTGATGTTCTGCGCGACGTTCCAGTGCCGCGATCAAGTCGCTGGTGCGAAGTGCGGCTCCCGCCAACGCGCCAAGGTGCGCGAGGAATGATGCTTGAATGTGGTCGAAGGCTCCCGGTTGCAGCGCATCGACGGTGAGGACTCCGACCAGTTCGCCCTCGACGCGCAACGGGCAACCGAGGCAAGAGTGAACGCGATCGGTCATGTTCGATGCGCCCTCGACCAAGCCGTCGTACGGATCGGGCAGTGGGCTGTCGGCGGCGAAGAGCGTGTGCTTTTCGCTTCCGCAAATGCTGTCGAGTCGCGGATGCTCGGAGCGCAGGAAGCGGCGGCCGAAGATGTCATCTGAAAGGCCGGAGGCGGCCACGGGTACCAACTGCTCATCCTCGAGTCGGAGTAGGGCGACAGCGTCACAGGGCAAAGCTTTGGATACGACTTCGACTAGACGCCGCAGCCGATCTTCGGTGGACAGACTGGCGCTGATATCGAGAGCGATGGGGAGCAGGTCGTCGCGGGAGGGCGTTGTCATAAATACAGCATACGTTGTGAAAAGAACATCGGTTGCACGTTGTGTAAATAACATCAATACGGGCGTAAACCCTTGCTGCATAAGCAAGAAGTGCTTTGGCACGCGAGGTGCGTAGGTCGGGCAAACCCCAACCAGGAACTTATTATGACTGCAATAGAAGCGCTCTCACCCAACACAACCGTCGCTGACCTCGCCGTTCGCTATGCCGGCGCCTCGCGCGTTCTTCATCGTCACGACTTGGACTTTTGTTGCCATGGCCACGTGAGCATGG
>JBLINP010000026.1:0-25597 GCA_047639415.1 Planctomycetota bacterium
CCTGCTTGGGGCAGGCTTCGCGCGGCTCCCCCAAGAAGAAAGGCGTTGACCTAAACGGCACTTGAAGGCTTGAAAGTGTTACCAACGTGCCCGGTCAGAAGTGTTACCTAGGTCCCGGGTTGCACAAAGGGCGCTACCAAATGGGGTCGGCGCTGTTATGCGGGCCCGGGAATTCGCTGGGGAGAAGTTGCATGGTGGCGCACGTGATGAGGAAGGAGCCACTGGCATGGAGGATGGGGAGTGGTTTTGCTTTTGTGGAGCTGGCGTGTCGATAGTGACCGGAGGAATAGCGGTCCCATTGACCGGCTGGGATTGCGACTTGATGCTTGCGAGCGTTTTGCACGACGTAACGGAGGGCTTTTTTGATTGCGTTCCAGCCGCGAACGACGCGGGCGTGGAAGCGGTCGGCGAAGACTTTGCCCTCACGGTTGAATAGTCGGTTAATCGTTCGGGCTATGCGAATGTTTAGGCCTTGCATGCCGCGGCGGAGGGCTTCGTTGCTGCGCACGTAGACGAGAAAGTGAAAGTGATTGCTCATCACGGTGTAGGCGTTCAATTCGAATTCAAAGCGATCTTTGGCTTTGCTGAAGCAGCGTTCGAGGGCTTCGATCACGTGCTTTTGTCGAAGGTTGGGAATGCCGATGCGAAGTTTGACTGTTACATGCACGCCATGGGACCGGAGACGGAGGGCCTGGCAGAGTGAAGGACTTTGCCGGACTTTGTTGAAAGCTTGGGTTCATCAGGGTTCACGTAGGTTGGCTTTCCATTGGAACGAGACGTGGTGTTTGAGCTCGAGCTCTGCCGCGCACCAAGCCTTGCCGTCTCACGGCCGGTAGCTTTCACCGTCGCATTCGACTTTGGCTTTGCGTTCACCTTCGAATGCTTTCGCACATTTCGATTAGTGCCATTCTTCGAGCGACCAATCTGCCGAGTGACCGTCCGAAATTGGCCGAGAGATAGTTCGAGAACGAGTGAAGCTGAATCCATTGTCGCGAGTCTTGCGTTCATGAATCCATGTACGGATTGGTTCCGAAAACATGGCAATCAAAACGAACCAAATACTCTAATAAGTGCCGATATACATCGCCATTGCGCAATTCGACGAGTCCACCATATCACCATCTGGCTCGAGCCAAGTCGATCGATCACCTCAGCCTACAGCGCAAATTCCGGCACTAATTGTCATAGCCAAATTTCCGGCACTAATCGTCCATCGTCATAAGTCGATCCGCTCCAACCTTCCCAACTCAACGCCTATCCCCAAAGCCGAACTCCATCCCTGTCTCCAAAGCCAATCACCGCCCAGCATTTCCCAATCTCTATCAATCGCCTCCCTCCCAAACTCCCCCGCTTCCCGTCCAACCCCGCAATCCCGCGCCCTTCTCCCAAACTTCGCAATCCCCCGCCAACTCCCCACTCCCCCCGTTTAAGTAGTTCTTCTCTCCCTCTCTCTCTTCAAATAATGAATCGCCCCACAATCTGCTCTCCTTCCCCCGTGCATCAACTTCCCCCACTTGAACCCCAATGCTCTTTCCTCTCTAGACACTACCTGCAGTGCGACGATGACCGTCTACGAAAAGGCATCGGCCTTAGCCACGCAATTCGAACATCCTCGCCCCTGGGCTCAATTCTCGTTAGCGATCCACAGATCGTCGATCCGTCCGCGAGAATAGCCACAAAGGAAGACGAGCACCGATCATGTGCAAGTATCGTGAGCTGAGGGCGACGCGCGAAACCATCCGATTAGCGCGACGTCGTATCCAACAGGACCCCACAACCACGACGCACCGATGCCCAACGTTCCCGACAATACGAACCCAACTGAATGGCATCGCTTCTTCGCGATGGAATGCAACAATCGGGCGTGGCAACTCTCGACGCAAACGCGCACTCCTGCTGAAGACCAGGAAATGCTCAACGTGGCACACACTGCGGCACATCATTGGGGCACCTTAGGGCTCGAGCTCAATGACATGCGCGCGAGAATGCTTCTGGCGGAAGTTCACGCACTGCTTGGGCTCGGCGCGACGGCGCTTAGCCTGGCTAACGAAGTCCGGTCCTTCTTCGCGAATCAGGAAACGGATGATTGGGAACTCGCGTTCGTTCACGTCATTCACGCGCACGCAGCCGCGTCTGCAAACGATACGGATCAGCACAAACAGTCGTACTCAGCCGCAGTTAAAGCGCTTGAGGCCATCGCGGATGAAGAAGACCGCAAGATCGTGCTCCAAACCTTTCAAAACGTTCCGAAGCCTTGAAGAGTCAGGGACTCTTCGCCGTCTAGCCGGAATGACGGATTAGAGGGCGCATTTCGCCTATGTCTGCGCACTCGTAGCATCACTTTAGCAACGACGGGAATCTTTCGATAAGCGTTACGTGAGTAAAGCAAGTCCCCGAAAGCGTCTCCAACGATTGGAACGCTTCGTTACTCGCGCACTCCGCCGTACCAATCATCGACCCAGCTAAGAAGGCGTGATCCAGTGTGAGTTCCATCAATAATGGATCAATCACAACCGGAACTGTGAGCTAGTTGACGAACTGCCCGACTCCACCAAGTCGTACCCGAAAGCTGCCAAAGTTCAACACGACCTTCACGATAGATATGTTGGAACCAAGCCGACCGCGGCCGACCGCAGAAGCTCGATGCCAGGCGCCTTGTTAGAGCAACGCTTGTTCAGGGATCAACGTCCGGCCTAATATTCGAATCAACTCTCGCCGCTCTCGCACGCGTCGCGAATCGCTTCGAGATCTCCGAGCATGCACTTCCTCATCATGCCCTTCATGAGCACGTTGAAGATGGGCGCCATAATCTTCGCTCCGAGCGTCAGAGCTTTGCCCGTGAAGGTCCAAGTCACCTTCGTTCCGTCTCCAACGGTAGTGAACTCGAAGAGTGTCGAGTATTTCATTCCGTGAGACTCCGCTTCGACGGTGTAACTGTTCGGAGGATTGAAGCCAGTCACCCACATCTCCTCCGTCGCTTCCTTCTTGAACATCAATCGCGTCTCGCGCCAACGCGTGCCTTCACCGAAAGGGCCTTCGGAAAGGATCTCAACCGCCGTGATTGCGGGAACTCGCTCAACCGCTTTTTCGAGGTTGGTAAAAGCCTGAAAAGTGCGTTCAAGGGGAGCGGCGACTTGAGTGCTAACTGTGAGTTCGGACATGAAGATAAATATACCGAGTTGCGCCCAGATCGAAACTTCCATCTCAGGCTTGCCGATTGCTAACCGAACCCAACCCCGCATACTGGCTAGGAACTCCCCTCCCACCTCCCCAGCTCTCAGTCAGCAACCACCCCATGACTCTTCTAGACCTCATTCGTCAACGACGCGCCGTCAAGCACTTCGACCCCAGCCACCAACTTGACAGCGACGAGTTGCGGACTTTGATCACTGCCGGAGCATTGGCTCCCAGCTCGTTCAACATGCAAAATCGCCACTTCGTCTGCGTCACCGATTCGGACGTCAAAGCCAAGTTGTCCGGCGCAGCTTGGGATCAAGAGCATGTCCGCGATGCATCGGTCGTCATCGCGCTCACCGGGAACCGCAACGCCTATAAAAACACCGCGAGATATCTACGCAACGCGCCTGCGCCGGTGCGCGAAATGTTCGAAGGCATGATTCCAAATTTTTACGCAGACAACGACGCCATCGCACGCGACGAAGACTGTCGCTCCGTCGGCCTAGCCGCGATGAACATCATGCTCATGGCTACCGAAATGGGTTATCAATCCTGTCCGATGATCGGATTCGATCCCATCCAAGTTAGCGCCATCTTGAAGCTCCCCGAAGATCACGCACCGTTGATGTTGGTCGTAGTCGGCAAGGGAACGCAGCCCGCTTGGGACCGACTGGGCTTGCTCGACTTCGAAGAGATTTCCTCGGTGAACACCTTTGGTCAAAACACGCTTACAGGCACGATCGAAGGTTGAGACTCGTCTCCTAGCCGCGAGCGAAGCAACGAAACGAAACGACCAGAGATGAAGAACGAACTTTTAGAATCCCGAGTCATCGAGACGGATCTGTCTGACAGTTCCAAGTGGCCAGTCCTCGAGACGAATGGCGTCGCAGTTCAAAACCTAAACGTCGCGAGCTCGAGTCTTTTCGAGACTTCGATTTTGAAGCTCGCTCCTGGCGCGCAATTACCCAAGTTCGATCCCAACTGGGGCGTCGAACTCTTCGTGCTCAGCGGAACCCTCAAACTCCCCGAGGGTCCGCTTGAAGCTGGCGGGTATTTACGACGGCCACAAATTCATGTCGGAGAAAATTCAACCGAAACCGGCTGCATCGTTTTTCTGCGAACCGGTCCGTTCAGCGAATCCGATACCGAACTCGTGCATCTTCAATCCGATGACCAACCTTGGCTTCCGGGTCAAGGCGGCTTGCGGGTCAAGCCGTTGCACTCGTTTGAAGGTGAAAGTACGGCGCTCGTGCATTGGCCGGCAGGCGAACGGTTTGCCCCCCATCAACATTGGGGTGGCGAAGAAATCTTCGTTCTCAGCGGAACCTTTGAGGACGAACATGGTCGCTATCCAGAGGGAACCTGGATGCGCAGTCCGCATTTGAGTTCTCACTTCCCGTTCGTAACGGAAGAAACCGTCATCTTGGTTAAGACCGGCCATATGCATCCGGCCAACTTCACCGAGTGAACTCTGTTCGGATTCACCTTGAGATTCATTTGGATGTCCCGATCCAGCCTTTACGCCTGAAGTAGTAAAGCAGTCCGGCGGTCGTCACGAGGCAAGTCCCCCAAAAGGCAGCGTAGGCCCACGGCCAGCTAAGCTCCGGAATATGCTCAAAGTTCATTCCGTAAACGCCGGCTAGGAACGTGATCGGGATAAAGAGGCTCGCCATGATCGTGAGCACTTTCATGACTTCGTTCATCCGGTTGGCAACGGACGACATGTAGAGATCCGTCAGGCTACTGGCCGTTTCGCGGTAGGCCTCGACAAGATCAATAACCTGAAAGGCGTGGTCGTAGACGTCGCGCAGATAGGTGCTGGCTTTCTTGTCGATTTCCTTTCGTTCCGTCCTTTGAAGATCGTCAATCATCTGACGCGTGGGCCAGATCAAACGGCGGAGCATGGTCATTTCCTGCTTCACTAAATACAGGCGTTGAAGCTCTCGCGTTGTCGGTCGCTCAAGGACCTGTGTTTCGATTTCGTCGAGCGCATCACCGTAGTGCTCTAACGCCGGGAAGTAGTTGTCCACCAGCCCATCCAGAAGGGCATACACGAGATAGCCCACCTTGCCCTTTCGCAACTGAGAGCCTTCGGTCCGAATGCGATTGCGAACGCGGTCCCAAACATCTCCAGCGCGTTCCTGGAAGGTAATTAGAGTCTGCTCGAACAGCATGAAACTGACTTGTTCCACAACCAGCTTGCCCTCAACCTCCATCAACATTTGAGCAACGATAAAAAGATGATTATCGAAAACCTCAACCTTCGACCTCTGAGTTGTATGTAGCGCATCTTCCGCTGCCAGGGGGTGGAAGGAGTAAACCTCTTGAAGCCGGTTAATCGTGTACGCGTGCAATCCGTTCACGTTGATCCATCGAACCGCAGAACCCTCGGGACGATCTTGCTTGAGAAAGGCGTCGAGGTCATCGACCTCTACTGAGCTGTACAACTCCGAACCATAGTCCAGGCAGCTAACGGTCACTTTCCCTTCCTGCGGCGGAGAACTGGCTTCGGGTAAGTGCTCAATTCCCGGTCGAGCGCCGGGATTGGCCTTTCTGCGACGCATAACTCCCCGCGGTTTCAAAATGCCGACGCTAACGGCCTTTCTATGCAATTTACCTGTTGATTCAGTTTTCATTGGTTCAGCCTTGTGTTGCGAAATCATCCCCTTCGGCCGACCTCAGTGTGCATTAGAACAACGGCAGAGATCCACATTGTGATAGAAATCCGCGCGTTCCACGGCCTCCGGCTGGCAGCGCCCTTTTTGCGCTGATGGAACCGTACGGTTCGAACTCTTCAAAATAGGCACGTTTTGAACTCGCCTCTCTGACGACTTCAATAATTACTCGGGCGTGGGTTGCACGTGAACATCCATCTGCGGGAAGGCAATCACGATTCCCGCTGAGCGGAAGAGCGCATCAATGCTTGTATGCAACTGATCGGTCGCTGGCGCCCAAATGTCACGATTGGGCAGGAAAACTCGAAGTTCGAAGTCCAAAGAGCTCGCACCAAACGCTCTAAAGACAACCTGAGGCGGTGGATCACTGAGCACAAGCGACGCACCTGTGGCCGCGCTCATCAATAGCTCTTTGGCCTTCGCTGTATCCGATCCGTAGGCAATGCCGACCGGAACTATGACCCGTGTAATCGGATCGGACAACGACCAGTTCACCACGCTGCCGGTAATGAATTCCTTGTTGGGAACTAGCAACTCACGTCGATCATAGTCTTGGATCGTCGTCGCCCTCATTCGAAGTTCCGTCACCCTTCCTTCGATCCCCGCAACCGTGACGGTGTCGCCCACTCGAATCGGACGTTCAAACAGAATGATCAGCCCCGAAACGAAGTTGGCAAAGATCTCCTGCAAACCGAATGCAAGTCCGAATGTAAGTGCCGCGGCAAGCCACTGCACTTGCTGCCAGCCCACGCCGATTGCGTTCGAGATCGCCCCGACTCCAACGATCAAGATTAGATAGCGAACGATCGTCGAAACCGCATAGCGGGCACCTCCATCAAGAGGCAGACGTTGCAGTAGAGAGAGTTCAAGCAAGGCCGGAAGATTCTTGGTTGCGACTGTCGTGAGGACGAGCAGAACCAGTGCAATCAGCAAGTCGTCCAGGGTAAGCGTGCTGGGAATACCCGCGCCGGCTTCGCTTGAATTAGCGCTTGAACTAGTCAGCCCCGGCACCATACCTGTCTGCCGAACCTCCGTGACTTCAATCGGCTTTGCGGGCTCGATGACGGCGACGGCTACGTCGGCATCTGCGGGAAGCACCTCAAAACTGGGCAGCAATTGAACTCTGTCCAACCCCTGCAAAGCAGGCATGACGCTCACCCACACGAGATAGAGACCAACGACGCTCGCGACGGTGATTGAGCTCTTGAAGAGCTGCCGGGTTTGCGCGTCGACCGCCGGTATGTCCACCTTATCGGCATCCACAGGTGGCGTACCCGACTCGGTGACGACTTGTACCTCTCCCTCATCTTTGCGAGCACGAGCCTCCAATGCCTGGCTGACTGCCAGTCGACGCCTGGCCATGTAAAGCCAGCGGAAGAGCATCGCATTCGCCAGAACAAGCGACAACGCAAGCGCAATGGTGTAGCGCAAGCGAAGTTCGAACTGAAGTGCCGTGTAGTAGTAGCCAAGCAGAGCGATCGTCGCCAGCCCAACCGGAATCGCTGCCGCAAGGAATGACCAAGTTCGATGAGTCTTACCGAAGTTCTTTTTGCCGGTCTTTGGATGAACCACCCAAATCTTACTCTCCTCGCGTAGCAAACGATGAAGTAGAAGCGAGAGGCTAATCATCAGCAAAACGAAGCAAAGACGGCCCAATGAATTGGACCATGCGACGACTCCTTGCTTATCCAGAAAAAGAACCGCTAAGCCGAGAACGACTCCGATCGGCTCAAACCACCGGAACTCAGCGGCGACTTTTCCGCAACTCCCAACTGGCCACTTGAAGTGCGACTGCCCCACTCCGTTCTCTACGATCAGGCCAGCAATCACTCTAAGTACGAGCCAGGCAATCGCTGTCTCTCCAAGCGCGCCGCCCAACGCCCGCAAGAGACCTTCAGGAGAAGCGGCGACCATCGAGCCAATGAACCAAACTGCGAACGGTCCAGGCAGTGCCAGCAAGAAAGTTTGAACAAGAGCTCTAACCGTATAGAAGTATCCGTCGGTTTTAAACGAGCGCACCTTGGCGCCTATTTCCTCACGCTTCCGTCTTAGCAGCGGCCGAGCGATAAAGAGCGCAAGGATCGCGATGGCAAACGACACGCAAGCTCCGCTCTTTTCTCGAACGACACGCCACACAGCATCTAGATTAAATTCAGCGCTAAGCTGGCGAATCACCTCTGTCGTTACCGCAGGTACCTGCAGAAGACTTGGCGTCGGGTTCAATATCGTACTTCTAACCCAGAGAATGTGTTTCTCGATGTACGCTCGATAAGTTCGAACGGCACTTTCAAACTGCGTTGAGATTTCTCGGTGTTCATAGAACACCGAGGTCAGTAGCGAATAATCATCGAGTGCCGCGTCTTGCGCCTCGCGTTGTTTCGATACCAACTCATGCGCCGCTTCGCGAAGCCGCTTTTCGGGAGTGGCCAACCCGAGTCGGCCAAGCAGAGCTTCCGCCGCCGAAGTAGGGTCTCCAAGCTCGACCCGCTGCTCCTCAATCGCGATCATCTCAAGCTGCGCATTTGAGAGCAGCTTCACGCGCTCGTTGCTCGTTCGCCGAAGGCCTGTTTCGCTAGCAAGCCATTCGTGATCCTTTCGGAGCGTACCCGCCATCCCCTCGGTAAGACCGCCCGCGGTAATCCGACGTCGCGCGGCACGGAACCGCCGATTCGTTTCGTCCAGAAGCGCTCGCTCTGTATCGAGTTTCGCCTGCGCGCTTGAGATCCGACGCGGAAGACCGTTCTCCCCTGAGCGAAGCTCCGCCAGTGATTGATTTATTGCGGCGACTTCTAGCAACGCCGGAAAGCGACGGGTGATGTCCTCGACCAACTGCTCGGCTTCTTGCGCTGCCGCATCCCCCTCTTGCGCTCTCCGCGCGTCCACTTTCTCTTTTAGAAACGTCGCCGTGCGCTCTGCAATCGTGACCGCCCGCGCCGCGCGATCGCGTCGAAGTGGAAGCAATTCTCTGCGAGCTTCATAGGTGTCACGTTCCGTTTCAAGCGCAGTCAAAACGGCCCGATGCTCATCAAGACTCGAAAGCAGTAGCCAACGCCTGGCCTCGTTTTCAGGATCGGACGGGAGTGCAGCGAGCGCGTCGAGCGTCCCGTTTACAAGTGCCTGTCGACTCGTCACCTCCTCCGGAAACTCCCCCTTCCGATTGGCGCGATACTCGGCCAATTTTTCGAGTTCGCCGACCTTTGTTCGCGCAACCGACAGCTCTGCTTGCGCTTGTTTGAATCGTCCCTCTAACTCCGTAAGCGAGACCCCCGCAATCTCTTGCTCCCCAACCATTTGAAACGGTTCGGCCAGCTCCGATCGAAGTGCTTCAATCAGCCCTGGAGCGCCGGCTGCATCGTCCGTAAGCGAATTGGCTCGCGCGCGAGCGACCGAGGCCGCTTTTAACGCAGCAATCGCCTGGCGGTATGCCTGCGCGAATTCCTCGTGACCGGGGGCGCCTGACGCTTCGGCTTCCTGGAGCAACGCCTCCAGAAATTCAACTTTCGGAACCTCGGGTTCCTGGGCCTCTGCTGCTCCGGTGAATAGGGAGGCACTGATCAGAAGCGCCGTTAGGTAACGGACTAGACGCCCTGCGCTTCTCACGAATCGACTCCGCATCTTTTTCTCCTGACAGGGCGAACACTAATCCTCTCGCATTGGGATTGGAATTGTCACACGCGAAACTCAGCCAAACCACATCTACCCGGATTTTCGTAACTTGATCTTTTCGCCGTGCACAAAACCAAAGTCTCTCTTTCAGAGATTCAGTACAGTTTGCGGGTATTTACCAGACATTGATCCATAAAGCCCGCCTCGCGAATCGACCGGCCCCGAAGACCTGTTCGACATTCCGGATGCATTTGGCCGTCAGGTGGCGTATAATGCCGCTAAGCGCGAAATGGCGCATCCTCCGGCTAGTCCTACGATTCAGAGCTTCCCTAAGAATCCGCACGGTTGGATATGGATTTGGCCGTAACTTGTAGACGTTGAGACCTTCGACGAACAAGAACTCGCGCTCACTTCAGGTGGTGTAATCACCAATACGCCCGCTCCTCTCGATCGACATCCAAAATGTCGGCCTCGGTCCCTATTCTTGGCAACTATGAAACGTGAGCCTTTCCTGATCAGTGGATCCGAGATTAAAGCGGGTACTCGACAGACCCTGCACATTCCCGTCTCCCGACGATATTCCTCTGCGGACCTATCCTTACCCGTTCACGTGGTTCATGGTACTCGGCCTGGACCTACGCTTTTCGTCAGCGCTGCGCTTCACGGAGATGAAATCAACGGCGTCGAAATCGTACGTAGACTTTTACGGCGTTCGACCCTGAAAAGCATTCGGGGAACTTTGATCGCGGTCCCCATCGTGAACGTCTACGGCTTCTTGGCGCAAACGCGCTATCTGCCGGACCGCCGCGACCTCAATCGCTGCTTTCCAGGTTCTGCGAAAGGCTCGCTTGCCGGTCGCCTCGCGCACACCTTCATGACTGAAGTCGTTTCGAAAGCCACGCACGGCATCGACTTGCATACCGGCTCACTCCATCGCACCAACCTTCCTCAAATTCGCACGACCTTGGACGTGCCTGGTTGTCAGGAACTTGCCGAGAGTTTTGGAGCGCCGATCATTTTGGACGCAGCTATCCGCGAAGGCTCTCTACGCGAATCCGCCGGAAAACTAGGCGTACCGATCATCGTCTACGAGGCGGGAGAGGCTTTGCGCTTCGACGAAGTTGCGATTAGAGCAGGCGTTCGCGGGTTGCTCTCGGCCATGCGCAAGCTCGAGATGCTTCCGCCAACGAATAAGAACAGACGCGCCGTCAAACCCGTCGTCGCCAAGGGCAGCACCTGGATTCGCGCTCACGAGAGCGGAATCCTGGGGACCAGCCTTCGCTTGGGAGCGAGTGTCGAAGCCGGACAAAAAATGGGAACCATCTCTGATCCGCTCGGAGAAGCGGAGATCCCGATTCTAGCTCCCTGCGAAGGAGTTTTGATCGGGCGCACAAACTTGCCACTCATCAACGAAGGCGATGCCTTGTTTCATTTGGGAACCTTCAACCGCCTTGATCCCATCGCAGACAAGGTCGAGCGTTTCCACGAAGAAATTGATCCTGACTACTAGCGCTTCGAGAACGAGACCACCATCTAGGTACCCACTATGAAAATCGCCATCCTCTCTTGTGAACCAAAAAACTACAGCACGCAGCGACTCAAAGAAGCTGCGCTGGGGCGCGGTCACAAAGTTGACGTTCTCAACACGCTCAAGTTCGCGATCGACCTCGACAAGGGCAGCCCTGACCTGTACTACAAGAATAAGATCCTCAAGGATTACGATGCCGTGATCCCGCGCATTGGCGCCTCGATCACGTACCTCGGAACTTCGATTGTTCGACAGTTCGAGCAGATGGGTGTGTTCTGCATGAACGGCTCGACGGGCATCCTCGACTCTCGCGACAAGCTGCGCTCGCTTCAGATTCTCTCGCGCCACGACATCGGAATGCCCGCGACTGAATTTGTTCAAAGCCGGAAAGACATCCTCCCGGCCATCGAACGAGTCGGCGGCGCTCCGGTCATCATCAAGCTGCTCGAAGGAACCCAAGGAGTCGGCGTCATTTTGGCCGAGACCAACAAAGTCGCTGAAGCCATTATCGAGACGCTTCAAAGCACTAAGCACAACGTCTTGATTCAAAAGTTTGTCGCCGAAAGCCGCGGCAAAGACCTTCGCGCCTTCGTCGTCGGCGATCGCGTGATTGGCGCCATGCGACGCGTGGCACAGGGAACCGAGTTCCGAAGCAACGTGCACCGCGGTGGCCTCACGGAACTCGTCGAACTCGATGATGAGTACCGAGAACTCGCCATTCGCGCTGCCCAGATCATGAATCTGCAAGTCGCTGGTGTGGACATGCTCGAGGGCAATGACGGCCCCCAGATCATGGAGGTCAACTCTTCACCGGGGCTCAAGGGCATCGAAACCACTACAAACCTCGACATCGCGGGTTCCATTATCGACTACATGACGGAGTACGTTGACTTTCCAGAGTTGGACATTCGCCAACGGTTGACGGTCAGTCGGGGCTATGGCGTCACGGAACTTCACGTTCCCGAGACCTCACATATCATTGGTCAAACCATCGCCGAATCCCTTCGAGAGAAGGACATCGTCGTACTCTCGCTTCACCGCGGAGGAACGGTCATTCCAAACCCGCGCGAGGCGCGCACCTTGGAGGGTGGCGATCGTTTGCTGTGCTTCGGAAAACGAGAGTTTATGAGGGACCTTGTCCCCGATCGGAGCGTGCGAACCAAAAGGCGTAAAGTGAAGAAGCTCGATACAGACATTGTCGCGCCCCCTGTTGATGGCGGTGTCGGAACTGTTTAATTCGCATGATCGAGCCAGCGCAACTCGGGAAACTTTCGAGCCGAATCCCCCTGGCGCACAGAGTTCAGATCCAGCATCCGCATTATCCAAAATGAAAAAAACGACGAAACCACTGCAAACGGTCGGATGGCGAGAGTGGATTGCGTTGCCGGATATCGAAGTCGATTCGATCAAAGCAAAGGTCGATACGGGCGCGCGCACATCCTCACTGCACGCGTTCGATATCGAACGATATGAAGTCGATGGGCAAGCAATGGTCCGCTTCACCATCTATCCCGAGCAGCATTCAAAACAGAATGCTCATCGGGTCGAAGCTCCGCTCCTCGACAGGCGCTCCGTTCGCCCCTCCTCGGGGAAAAGCGAAATGCGACTCGTCGTGGAGATCACCATCGAGATTCTCGGAATGCGTCGCCCAGTCGAGTTTACCCTCACGCGTCGCGACGCCATGGGTTTTCGAATGCTGCTGGGACGCCAAGCCTTACGAGGACATTTCGTCGTCGACCCGTCACGCTCGTATCTGAATGGTCCGCGAGGCAACTGAGTTTCATCGAAGAGCGCTAATCGCTTCAGCCGTAGCCGATTCCCCGCAAGTTCCGGTACTCAAGGCTGTGGTGGCGACGCCCATTCGACAGCCGATCAAGCGCTCAAGCGCTTACCTGTTCTGTCTAACTTACGCAGAGCGAATCAATAAAGCCCTCGCTACACTCTCTGAGCGGGGGCGGATCGTCCATACTGCGCTGGCCCACAATCCTCGACCGCACCGCAATGTCGAGTACTCAGCTGCCCCTCGTTTCAACGGTTCGCACCCATGACAGTGTAGACCTTGAAGAATGGGCATGCGTCCGGCACCGTTTTAGAGAGGCACCATCATGATTCGAATCGAAAAACGAACCCACGTCAGCAATTCAGCCACGCTCTTGGCTCTTCTGGCGCTCGCAGGTAGTTGCGCACCCGTCGCTAACCAAACCGTCCAGGCAGCTGAATCGGAACCGGAAGAGCCAGAGCCTGTCGCGGTGACTGTGTTCACGGAGAAGGCCCAACTCTTCATGGAGTTTCCGCGCCTTGTGCCCGGGCACGCAGCACGCTTTCTCGCGCACGTCACGGTGCTCGCAACCGGAGAACCCGTCCGCAGTGGTCAGCTTCGCCTCGAATTATCCCAAGGGCCCGACGGTTCCCGATTGCTTGAAGCGCTGAAACCCACGCGAGATGGACTCTTCATTCCCGTGGCGACTTTCGATAAGCCCGGCACATACCAGGCTCGAATTTTAGTCGCCAGCGAACAACTCACGGAAACATTCTTACTGGCGCCCATCGTCGTGCATCCGAACTTGGCCAGCGCTTTCGCTGCAGCTGAAGCGGAAGTCGAAGCGGACCTTCCCGACCTAGTTCCGTTCCTGCTCGAAACACAGTGGAAGAGCGGGGTGCTCATGCATCAAGTCGAGCGGCGTTCGCTCACCCAACGATTGCAAGTCCTTGGAGAGGTCGAAGCTCCGCACCATTCGAAAGCTGTCGCGAGTGCACCCTTGGCCGGACGTTTGCTTCCGCCGCCCGGAGGCGAGCTTCCCGACATCGGAGACCAAGTCCAAGAGGGTCAAGTACTCGCTCTTTTGGAACCACCGTTCACAACCTCTGATTCTGCACAACTCGCGGCCAATCGAGCGAATCAAGACTCACTTGAGATCGAACTCTCGTTGCGCGAATTCGATCTGCAATTCAAAGCGTCAGAAATCGGGCTTGCGCTTCAACAAGCTAAATCGCAGCTCGCCTTTTCGAATCAAGCACTCGCGCGAATCGAAACCCTACGAGAAAAAGATCTCGGCACGGTGGCCGAACTGGAAGCGGCACGTCGCGACGTCGAACTGGCCAAACGCGCCAAAGCCTCTGCCGCAGCAATGCAACCCGCGATTGCGGAAGCCAGGCAGCGCCTTTCGAAATTACAAACTCGCCTTGCCGAAGCTCGCACGGCCGAGGGTCAAGACCAGCCAAATCTTCACGCGCTGATCGCACCGATTTCGGGCGAAATCATCGATGTCGGATACTTACAAGGCGAACACGTCGAAAGCCAAGCCGCTGTTTTTCGCCTGCTCGATTTGCGTCGGGTCTGGATCGCGGCACACGTTCCAGAGTTCGACTTGGCGCAAATTGGCGCAGCGCCCGGCGCGCTGATGAAATTCGACGCCTATCCGGATCGAACCTTTGACGTTTTTCGTGAGATGGACGGACGACTGATCCAAGTTGGCCGCGAAGTCGATCCGGAGACGCGCACGATCGAATTGCACTACGAATCCGCCAACATCGGAGGAAAGCTCCGCGTGGGCATGTTCGCTGACGTGATGATCGAGACCAAGCTCGCAGTCGACGTCATCGCACTTCCAGAGTCATCGATCGTCATGGACAATGGACGCCCAGTCGCCTTCGCGCTCGTTCACGGTGAGGCCTTCCAAAAACGCAATCTCGAGCTCGGCATTCGCGATGGAGAGTTCGTTGAAGTACTCAGCGGAATCCAAGCAGGCGACCGAGTCGTGACCAAAGGCGCGTACTTGGTCAAACTTGCCTCCGCTTCACCAGCTTCATTTGGCGAAGGCCACGCCCACTGAAAAGTGGACTGACCTATGATCAACAAACTAATTCAGTGGTCTCTGCACAACCGCCTAGCGGTGCTGCTCGTCTCCGTGATCTTGCTCGCGCTCGGAACGTACACAACGCTCCGCATGCCGATCGACGTGTTTCCCGATCTGACCGCCCCGACCGTCACCGTGATTGTCGAAGGTCACGGCATGGCGCCGGAGGAAATGGAAACCTTGGTGACCTATCCGGTTGAGACCGCCGTCAACGGTGCCACCAACGTTCGCCGCGTGCGCTCCGCAACATCCATCGGAATCTCCGTCGTATGGGTCGAGTTCGAATGGGGAACCGACATCTTGCGCGCACGACAAACCGTCACGGAACGATTGGCGGGTCTATCCGGGAGTTTGCCGGAACAAGTCGAACCGCCAGTGCTCGCACCGATCTCCTCCATCATGGGCGAGATTCTCTTCGTGTCGCTGACCTCGGACACGCATGACCTGCTCGAGCTTCGCACAGTCGCGAAGACTCAGATCAGACGGCGTTTGCTATCGGTTGCAGGCGTATCCCAAGTCACGCCGATCGGCGGCGATGAGAAGCAGTACCAGGTCGTGCTTGCGACGCAACGCATGCGCGCTTTTCAAGTCAGCATGGCCGATGTTGCGGAGGCTCTGAAGGAGAGCAACGAAAACGTCTCCGCCGGTTTTCTCATTGATGGCGGTGGTGAGTCCGTTCTGCGAGGAATCGGACGGATTCGGAGCACGAAGGACATCGAAGACACCGTCATTACGACGCGAAATCATCGCCCCATCCGAGTGCGAGACGTCGGCGTGGTTCAAATTGGCGCAGCGATCAAGCGCGGAACCGGCTCGGCTTCCATGCGCGCCCCCAACTGGGAACCGATCATTCAGAGCGGAGTCATCCTGGCGATTCAAAAGCAGCCCACGGCAAATACGCTGGAGCTGACGAAAGACCTCGATGCAATCATCGATCAGATTCAGAAGTCGTTACCGGCTGGAATGTTGATCAACAAAGACCTCTTCCGTCAGTCGGATTTCATCGAGCACTCGATCCACAACACGACGGCCTCACTCATCGAGGGAGGCTTGATGGTCTTGCTCGTCGTCGTACTGTTTTTGGCCAGTTTTCGCGCGAGCATCATTACGCTGCTCGCCATTCCCGTCTCGCTCATTTCAGCTGCTCTCGCGCTGCGATTCGCCGACGCCAGTATCAACACGATGACTCTTGGTGGCATGGCCATCGCCATCGGAGCACTCGTGGACGATGCAATCATCGACGTCGAGAATGTGGTTCGAAGGCTTCGCGAGAACGGCGCTCGTTCACCCGAACATCGTCGAAACTCGCTGAGAGTCATCTTCGATGCGAGCGTCGAAGTGCGTACCTCAATCGTCTTCGCGACCATAATCATCCTGCTCGTGTTCGCGCCCTTGTTCCTCCTCAGTGGTGTCGAAGGCCGCCTACTCCAGCCCCTCGGCATTGCCTTTTGCGTTTCACTCGCAGCCTCATTGGTCACGGCTCTAACTTTGACACCCGCGCTCTGCTACTACCTTCTGCCGAACAGCAAGACGGTCAAACAAGGCGGGGAGCCCTGGATCGTTACCAAACTGAAAGGCCTCTATTCCGCGCCTTTGAATTGGGCCATGCGATTTCCAATGGCTGTGACAGTTCCCGCCGTCATCATGCTCGCCATCGCCACTGTAGGCGTTTCTCGAATGGGGACGAACTTCTTGCCCGAGTTCAATGAAGGTGCGCTGGTCATCGGAACCGTAACGCTTCCGGGTACTTCATTGAAGGAGAGCGACGCACTCGCGCGCATCGTCGAGACGGCGCTCATGGAGCATCCCGAAATCAAGGCAATCGGCCGACGAACGGGACGCGCGGAAGAAGACGAACATGTGCAGGGAGTGGAGGCGAGCGAGTTTGAGGTAACGCTCGACATGGATGCGCCCAAACGTCTGGGACTCCCCTCGCGTACCAAGAGTGAGTTGCTCGAAGCGCTGCGAAAAGACATGGCCGGAATCCCGGGCGTTCAAGCCACCTTCGGGCAACCGATTGGTCATCGCATCGATCACATGCTTTCCGGAACGCGAGCGAATATCGCGGTCAAAATTTTTGGTGAAGAACTCTCGGAGCTTCGCGCGCTGGCCAGCGAAGTCGAAGCCTTGATGGAAGAGATTCCGGGAATCGTCGACTTGTCCGCCGAGCAGCAAGTCGAAGTTTCGCAAGTTCGCGTGGAGTTTCGACGCGAGGCACTGGCTCGTTACGGAATTCATATAGCGGAAGCTTCAAGCGCGTTAAACGCCTCGTTCAAAGGCGTAGTGGCCACGCAGATTCTCGAAGGCCAAAACACTTACGACCTCACGCTGCGGATCAAAGCGGGCCAGCATGCTCCCTTTGATTCCGTTGGCGAGGTGCTGGTCGACACGCCACGGAACGTCAAGGTTCCCATGAAGGCGCTGGCGCACATCTATCAAGATCGGGGACCCAACTTCATCGCACGCGAGGATGTTCAGCGTAAGACGGTCGTGATGTGCAACGTCGCTGACCGCGACATGGGCAGCGTGGTGAATGACATTCGATCGGCAATCGAATCAAACATCGTGTTTCCGACCGGTTATTACGTTGAGTTCGGCGGTCAGTTCGAAAACGCCACCGCGACGAATCGCCGTCTCGCATTGCTGGGTGTACTAGTTGTGCTCGGCATCGGTTTCCTGCTGCACATCATGTTTCGCTCCGTTCGAGACACGCTCTTGATCATGGCCAACTTGCCCTTCGCCCTGATCGGCGGCGCGGCTGGAGTCTACGTCGCAGGCGGTGTCATCTCCGTGGCTTCAATCATCGGACTGATTTCCGTTTTCGGCATCGCTGCGCGCAATGGAATCATGCTCGTGTCGCACGTGCGGCACTTGCAGCAGTTTGAAGGCGTCACGGAATTTGCCGAAGCCGTCCGGCGCGGTTCGATGGAAAGACTCTCGCCAATTCTCATGACCGCGCTCGCCTCCGGACTTGCGCTCGTTCCGCTAACCCTTCGCGGTGATGAGCCCGGCACCGAAATCCTCACCCCCATGGCGATTGTGATCCTCTTCGGACTCCTATCTTCCACGACGCTCAACATGCTCGTCGTACCGGCTTTGTTCCTGCGCTTTGGGCGACCAGTAAGTGCCGCGGAAGAGTCGGAGAGCATGTCGGGCGTTCTCGCAAGCGAAGGCGGTGCACTATGACCTGGAAAACAAACGACTCCCGTTCGCTCGTTCTCACACTCTCCACTCTGTTGGTGTTCTCCTGCGTACAAGTCGAACCACAACCCGACTTCGAGAAGGCGCGTAGTCTCGTCGAACAGAGCACAGGTCATGACTCTGTTTTCGATCCCTACGACGAACCGCTCAGCGAGTCAGAGCTTCAATCAATACTCGCCGACGGCCTCTCGCTCGACGAGGCGCTCCGCGTCGCATTGCTCAACAACCGCGAGTTGCAGGCCGAGTTCCAGGAAATCGGCATCGCGCATGCGGATTGGGTGCAAGCTCAGTTGCTGACGAACCCTTCCGTTGATGTGCTGCTACGTTTTCCATCCAACGGAGGCCGTGGTGTCCTCGAAGCAACGGTCGGCGCAGAGCTGCTCGATCTCTGGCGCATTCCGGTTCGCACTGAAGCCGCCAAGAAGAGCCTTGAAGCAACTGTTTTACGCATCGCGCGCAGTGCGGGTGTGCGACTCGCGCAGACTCGTAACTCCTTCTACGCAGTCGTCGCCGCTGAAGAACTGCACCAGCTAGAGTTGGAAAATGCAGAGCTCGCGACGCGTTCCTTCGAAGCAGTTCAGGCTCTACATAAAGCCGGCGCCAGCGATGCGCTAGATGTAAGCCTAGCGCACGGTCCACTCCTCGCCGCTCAACTTGCTGTTTCCACATCGCGGATGGAGGCTGCCAATTCAAAGCGGGAACTCGCCAAGCTGCTTTCCCTTGAGCAATCGGTCGACGGTTTGAACTTGATCGATTCGCTGCCTGCTCCGGTGACCACCGAGTTCGATTCCGAAGCGCTGGTTCAACGAGCACTCGAATCGCGTCTCGACCTTCGCGCCATCGCGAATGCTGTCGAAGCTCTCGAAATTCGAGTTGAACTCGAACGACGCGAAGCCTGGGGAGATGCCTCCGTCGGAATTTCGGGAGAAAGGCCCAGTGGTCCCGAGGACAACTTGATCGGACCGTCTCTCAGCTTAACGCTCCCGATCTTCGATCAAAACCAAGCGCAAGTCGCCAAAGCATCGTTCCGGCTCGAGCAAATGGTCAAGCTCCACGAAGCAGCGCAAATTGCCGTTGCTCAAGATGTACGAGCAAGCGCGGATCGAGTCAATTCAGCCTCGATCAATTTGGAGCTCTACAATCAAGGTCTTTTGCCCCAGTCCCAGCTGGCGCTTGACTTGGCGCAAGAATCATTCGAAGCCGGACACATCATTCTGCTCGAACTCATCGCGGCGCAACGTCAGAGCCTTGACGCGCGTAAGAGCTTGGTGACCTTGAAGCTAGAAGCCGCAACCTCCGCGTCTGACTTAGAGCGAGTCGTTGGCGCGCCCTTGCCTAAGTGATCTGATCCGGCGTCCGACAACTCCAGGTTACTTCGGCTTGGCCATATTGAAGAAGTCGTACTCTTCGCCTTCTTCGTAGGACAAGGCGCCACCGTCGATGATATGCGCTGCTCCCTGCAGGCACTCGATCAAGGAGGGATGCGGCATGATGGAATTGATCAAGTAGGTGTAGGGCAATTGGCGTTCGATCATGATCGATGCCGCCGCGATTAGAGTATCGGCATCGCGACCGATCACGCGAACTCCCAAAATTCGGTCGTCGCCCTCGGGACCGACGATTAGTTTCACGTAGCCGAGCGCCGGTTGCATAGCATGAGCGCGGTGATTGCGACCGTAGGGATACTTCCCGACGCGAATCTCGCCGTGACGTTCTCGCGCGACTGTTTCGGAAAGCCCGGCCCCCGCGATCATCGGAATCGTGAAGATGATGTAGGGCACGTGGTCCATCGCCCGGTCGAACTGTTCGTCCAGGATGTGATGTGCGGCCCGGCTGCCCTCGGCTTGCGCAACATGCACCAGAGCCATGTCGAGCGGCGTATCGCGCTTGCCCACGTCACCGACTGCGTAGATGTGTGGAACGCTGCTCTGCATCGTGTCCGCCGTCGGAATCCAACCGCCCTTGTCGCGCTTCACGCCAATCTCGTCGAGGCCGAGCCCATCCGTGCAGGCCACGCGTCCGACAGCGAGCATTAGCGCCTCCACTTCAAGAGTGCGCCCCGTAGAAAGTGCGATTCGTACCCCCGAGTCCGTTACGTCGATCTGCTCAAATCGCGCACTGGGAATGACCTCGATCTCTCGTTCGACAAAGGTCCTCTCAAGGAAGGCGCTCAAGTCCGGGTCTTCCATCGCCAGGACGCGATCTTGTGAATCGACGAGCGAAACTTCTGAACCGAGTGCTGCAAAAATGCTGGCGTATTCACATCCGATTACGCCGGCTCCGAGTATCGCGATCGACTTGGGCAGCAGCTTGCACTGGTTCACCGTGTCGCTGGTCAATACGCGGCAGGTATCAGGCTTGATGCCAGCCGGCACGCGCGGCTTCGATCCAGTCGCAATGATGATGTGCGGAGCGTGGACGCGTTCGTCTCCAACCGCAATCGTGTGCTCGTCGAGCATCACGCCAAAGCCACTGAGAACATCGACACCCAGACGTTGCAAACGGTCAACGACGGACGCGTTGAGCCCATCTGCGGAACGCTGCGTACCGCGCATCACTGCATCTAAACTTGGAGGAGTCATGTCTCCAAATACATCGGGACGCAGCGACGCGTAAACGTACTGACGCGTGATTTCGAACTCAGCTTTCGATTTGAACGCGCCTTCAATTCCGTAGCCCATCAGCGGCCCGTTATTGACTACGACGACTTTTCGGCCACGCAACGCGAGTTTCGTAGCTGCGGAAAGTCCACCCGGCCCAGCCCCAAGAACGCAAACATCGGTTTTAATCACGCTGGATCGTACTTGATCCGTGATGCGGTTCAGTTGATCGCCTCTAACAAGTGTTCGCGCGCTAGGTAAAGCACTCGCATGTGTTCGTCCAGTGCAAGCTCGTCAGGCGGGTTGACGTGATCCTCTCCGCTCTTGCTGCTAGTGACTCCAATCATCAGTCCCCCGCGTTCACGTAGATTGAGGGCAGCGGCCGCTTCGCCGTAGGTCTTCGCATCCAAGCCCTCTGGGAGTCGCCCAACAAAGAGCCGGTTCTCGCCTCGCAGCACCACTTGGCTGAGCGTGTCGGCGGTACCGTGATGCTCGATCGAATGTGCTAGAAGGGAAAAGCCCAACCGCCGTGTTTCGATCACCTCATCGGCACCAGCAGCTCGCGCATGCTGCACATTCTCCGAATCGAGAATTTCTGCCACGACGTAAAGCGGTCGATGACGACGCGACGTAGCGCGCTGCTTGTCGATGAAAGAGCGAATGGTAAACAGCGTTAGCAAAGTGTGCGCATCCGCTTGCTGTGGACTGACACGTCGCGCTCCCGCAACCAGGACCGCCGCAGCGTGCGCAATGCGCACCTTGTCGAGTTCGCTTTCCTTGGTCGGATCTCCCGTAACCCAGTATAGCTCCGGCGCAAGCTGCGGCGGCCGCTCCAAACCCGCAAAGACCACGATCTTGGTCTGCTCGGAATCGTGCTCGGCCAGCAACTCTTCAAGCAGAAGTTCCATGCCGTCTTCGTAGCCGCATACAACTAAATGATTGACGTAATTACCCATACGGAATTGCTCCTCGCGAATGCTAAGCACTGCATCCAGCAGGCTGTGACTAACGATGCCGGCGAAGGTTGCCAAAGTGAACATACCTCCGACCATCAAGACTCCTGCCACGACGCGGCCCAACGACGTCACCGGCGTAATGTCACCGAACCCGACAGTGGTAAGCGTCACCAGCGCACACCAAACGGCGTCGGCCGGCGATTCGATCCCAGGATTGTGTCCACGCTCGATCAAGTACAAGCTCAGTCCACCCAAACCGACCTGAACCAAGAGGAACGAGCAGGCCAGTAGGAACAGGAGACGGTCGCGCTCGAAGGCGTGGAACAAACCCGAGAACGGATTGCCGTAGCGAAAGAATCGCGCCGTTCGAAGTAGACGCAAGAGTCGCAAGGCGCGCAGCCCACGCATTCCTGGAACCAGCGCAAGCACGGTCACCAAGTCGACGATCATCAAGGGCTGTGCCAAGTAGCGCAAACGCCCAAACAGATGAACGCGGACCTTCCCCAAAGGTGGGCGGCGAAAGATTTGCAGGTCGGGTGGCTGAAAAGTCGCGACCCGCAGGAAGAGTTCGATCGCGAAGAGTACCAACAGAACCCGGTCGATCCGCCTAAGTAAGGGCTGCCAGCTCTCGACATCCGCAACCAGAAGCTCAAGCAACAAGAGCCCTACCGATACGACGATCAGGCTCCATACGATCGAGCTAACGACGCGGTAGGCGACCGTATTCCGTTCATGAAATGCGGCCCGGAGGGCTTCGATGAGACGGTTCACGGTATGCCTCAGTTCTACATCCCGTCAATCGACGGTTCAAGTGCCACCGCAGCGCACACCGCTCGTAACTCGCCGACTAGCGCTAGACTTGCGCTTTCGATTTTCCCGGAAGCCTGGTCGCGAGGACCAGGCCAATGACGATTCCCACTAGCAGTGTGGAAATCAGCAGAAGGGCACGCGGGAGAGAGAGCGTTGCAAACAGGAGTTTCGTCTCGACCGTCTCCGTGTTTTGAAAAACGACAATGACGACCAGCACGAGCAATACCGCGACACCGTAGGTTTTTAGCGATTTCATTCCCGAGATGATAACGGGCTAGGCTGGCCTCCGAGCAACCTCCTCAATCGCCCCCTGCAGGAATTCGAAACGAAAGAGTGCGGGTCCTCTTTGGGACGCCAGTAGAGTGGGTGCTTGGAGCGGCACTATTCGACGAGAGTCCGAAGAATCATGTGCTGCGCTGCCAGTCAGGGACTAAACCTATGAACCCATCGCAACCCGGACTGCTTCGGCGACTTCAATTTTTCCTTGAGAGGTTGGTTCAGCGGGGAATTCTCGCTCAACTCTGCTTGATGGCAGGCCTCATCGCCGTCGTCGCCTTTCTCGGCGGAGTCGCTGCGTGGGCGTTGACTTCAAACTTCGATAGCCTGCCGGTTGCTGTTTGGTGGTCCTTCCTGCGACTGACGGATCCGGGCTACCTTGGAGATGACGAGGGCGCCATGCTCCGTATCGTAGCCACCATCGTCACGGTGCTCGGCTATGTGCTCTTCATGGGATCACTGATCGCGATCATGACCCAATGGTTGGCCAGCACGATTCGAAAGCTGGAACGCGGTCTAACTCCGATTGCGATGGAGAACCACTTCGTGATCTTGGGTTGGACGAATCGCACAGCAGAGATCATCAAAAAGCTGCTTTCAGCAGCGGGTCGATTGGAACGTTTTTTCGCACAGCGCGGGGGAACCGGCAAGCTTCGAATTGTTGTCCTGGCCGACGAAGTCGATGCCGAGCGGCGGCAAGAACTGAGAGAGAAGCTCGGAGAGGATTGGAACGAGAGCCAGGTCTTCTTGCGGTCGGGCTCTTCACTTCAAAAAGAACACCTCGCGCGCCTTGATCTATCGCGAGCCTCCGTCGTCATGATTCCGGGAGCTGACTTCGAACTCGGAGGAGCCGAGCAAAACGACACGCGCGTCGTGAAGACACTTCTCAACCTCGATAGTCTTTTTGATGAAGAATCCGGTTCTAAAATGCCGCGCATTGTAGCCGAGTTATTCGACCCCAAAAAAGCGTCCATCGCTCACCGGTCGATCAGCACTCCCTGCGAAATCATCGCCGGCGATCGCTTGATAAGCCGCTTGCTCTCCCAAAGTTTGCGGCACTCGGGCGTGGGGACGGTCCTGCTGAGCCTCCTCACCCACCGCGAAGGCAACGGCATTTACCTGCGCGCCTTCGACCAGTTCGTCGGCTTCACGCCCCGAGCTTTGATTGACTTATTTCCCAAAGCCGTCGTGATGGGTGTCGTTTCGCAGGAGAATTCATCGACGGCCGTTCACCTCAATCCAGCCCAGGACCTAACCATCAAACCGGGCGACCGCCTGATCTTCCTCGCTGAGAAATTCGACGAATGCCAGCCTTCGGACAACGTCCCGACTGAACCCGCGAATGAACCGGTAGGCACACTACCATCCGGTTCGGAGCCCGACGTTCGACGCTTCTTGATTCTGGGCTGGAACTTCAAGGTCCCCACTTTGATGACCGAGTTGCTGGAGTCCACCACCGGCCGATTCGAGATTACCATCATGTCGAAAATAGATATGAGCGAACGCGACCGTGCGCTCGCGCATCTCGAACTCACCGAACGGCTCACCGTTCAAAACGTTGTCGGAGACTATTCTCTCGAACAGGACCTCTGCAAACTCGAACCGCACAACTTCGACCACGCTCTGTTCCTAGCTAGCGGCAGGATGAAATCGACGGAGGATTCGGATGCACGCACGGTCATGGGAATGCTGTTGCTGCGCTCGTTGCTAGAGGCCCACGAGGAATCGCCCGAAATTCTGGTCGAGCTTTTGGACCCGGAAAACGCAACCTTCCTGGAAGAAGGGGCCGACGTGGTATTCGTCAGCCCACGCATGCTGTCTCACCTTCTCGCGCACGTCGGGCTCCTGCCAGAACTCAACGCAGTCTTCGACGACCTGATTTGTTCCGGCGGATCCGAAATCGTCCTTCGACGAGCCAGCGACCTGGGTCTCGATTCCAAAGACGTGACTTTCGCTGACATTCAAAAAGCCGCCGCGAGCCTGGGATGCATCGGCCTCGGGTTTTACATCGCGCCGATGGCCAAAACGCCCCGCAGAATCGAACTCAACCCCGAGCGTACTAGTGGACGCATGCTTATAAAGGATGACCGGATCATCCTCCTAAGAACTGAGTGATTCGAATCGCATGACGCATGCTCCCATGGCCGCTGTCCCCTTTTGGACTCGACGCGGGTTGGAGCGTGGGAAGCTTCTTGGGGGGGGGAACCGCACACGTCGTGTGATTGCGTCGGGATCGCTGTTGCGGCTGACTTGATGATGTTGCTCCTGCGCCTTTCGTGAAAGCGGGACGGATGAGGGGACCAGTCGCTATTGGACCGCGGGCGACATCGAAAACTTTCCACGCGTCAAAGTTTGATGCACACGAGAGTGACACCAAGCTCGAGGGTGATTCGACTTCTAGGAGAGAGAAAGAAGAATGACTTAAACACGGGGAGGAGGAAGTGGCTGAGGGATGTGAAGTTTGGGAGAGGGGAAACTGCGAGTATTCGCATTCGACTGTGGTGAGACTTCAGAAGTTCGAAAGGATGGACTCCAGAACCCGTCACGCGCCGACTCGTGATGGTGGAATATTAGTGCCGGAATGTGGGGGCAGTTGACTGAGGTGATGGGATTGATGCACGACTTGCTCCGGGGGGGGGGAAGGGGGGACAATAAACACACTGAATCGCTGATTGTTTGCATTATTCGGCACTTAATTCCAATTTGAAATCTACGTCCATTGTCATATCTTGGGTCCTGACACGTACATGTTTCGGTTCTCCTGCACCTTTAGTGGAAGCAAGGTTGATGGATGGAAGTGCAGGGTTATTGCGGCGATCCAAGAATGACTTAAACGGCGGGGGTTGGAGTTGCCGGGGAGAGAGGCGATTGGGAGGGAGAGCAGCGGCTGCGGAGTTCGGGGAAGGCGGAG
>JBLINP010000027.1:0-25429 GCA_047639415.1 Planctomycetota bacterium
CGAGGTGGCCTGTTTGTCATAGCTGGCCTCGATGACGTGGAGTAATTCCGCTGCTTCGCCTTGCACTAGGGCAGGCACGCGCAATGCCAGAACGTGAGCAATAATCTGGCCCTCCGTTCCCCGACAACACATGCTTCGCGCCCCACTACCATCCGCTCCAAACACCCAATTCCAGTAGGCCTGGCTCTTCTCACAATTGCGCTGTTCGAGTGCACTTTGCTTGCACGCTTCGACGGGCAATAACTCCAAATTATCCATTCAGTTCTTCGCGCGCGAACGCATCCAGGCAGAGACTTGAGGAACGAGGCCGAGGTTCGCGGACAATCCTAGGTTGAACTGTCGTGAAAGCGAGACGTGACCAGCCGAACGGACCCAATGTAGGTCTAGATGCGCTGGGGGCTGACTCAAATTGGCGAGCGGATTGAGGATCGCTCGGGTTGGAACAATGGGATCAACTTCGCCAGCAATCAGAAGTGCCGGCATGCGCAATGAACCGAGTTTAGGTCCAACACTGAGCTCATCGTAATAGGCTTCGGGTGTCGGATAACCGTAACGCGGTGCGATAGTCAGGCGATCCCAGTCGTGTACCGTTTTTACAGCCATGACTTCATGCAATTCGCTGGGTACAGCACGTCGTTTTGCGACGGCGGCATAAATTGACTTCAATCCGCGCAGAACATGCCAGCGATAGAGCGGGTGCAATTCACGATCAAAGTGGAGTTGTTCAATTTTTAGATCGAGCGGCGTGCAGATCGCCGCAACACTGCAAACTCGCGAATCACCAGCTTCGGTCGCATAGGTGAGGGCAACGTGCCCCCCCATTGAGAATCCGAGTAAGTCGATGCGTTTGAAGGCCAACAATTCCTTGCATGCCATGGCGGCATGCAAGTCAGCCGTTAACGCGATGTTGTAGAAGTCTTCTCCCAATCGGTCGGCGCCGCGTAATGAGATGCTGAAGGTTGCGATGCCGAGTTTCTCCGCAGCCAGTGCAGCCGCGCGGACATAGGGACTTTCGCTATTACCGCCCAGTCCATGTACCAGCACGATTAAATCCTCGGCGCCAACAGGAACCCGTAAGGTTCCGCTTAACCAAACTTGTCCGCGCTTGGGATCCTCAAGTGAAAAACGAATGTTGCGTCGAGGTGCGTTGCCTCTTGCGACGGGAATCAAGTGCGGCGAAAGCGTGCGTAGGTGGCTTCCGAATTTCAGCCAGACGGACGACCGACCTAGTCTTTGAGATTCCTTGGAAGGCTCAGGAAGTTTGGAGAAAGAAGCTGGCAGGCTCCCGCTTTCCAATTTTGCTACGCGGGTCATGGTGTCGATCGAATGCTGAGTGCTAAGCCCTCTCGGAATTTAGAATGGGTATTTTTTCATCGAGCGATTCCGTTTCAGGCTTCTCGTCGAATTCAAATTGAGAGCGTTTGTTTGTCGCTTTTGCGCCGCCAAACCTCGACGGAGTTGGGACAAAGGGCTTCAAGGTAATTTCGTTTTTAGAAACCGATTTGAAGCGCGGGTACCCCGGAGCTGAGTCCTTCGCAAAACGTTCAGCTCCGTCCCTGTTGCTGCTAATGATATGGGCCGCTTTGAAGTATCCATAGGGGACCACGTGCGCGTTGGCCTCTCGTAGTTTTGGGGCGAATTCCTGGTGCAATCGAGGCAGAACACTCCAATGCACCGCAGGATTGTCGTGATGTTCGATGTGATAGCCGATGTTGAACATCGTCATATTGAAGAACTTCGAAAGGAAGGTCGTCGAATGTAGGTACTCAGCTTCCGATTTCGAACGGCATCCGGAGTGTTGCACGTACATTCCCGCAGCCATGACTAGGTTTCCAATCCAATGCGGAAAAAGCCAAAGGCATACACCCATCACGGGATCAATCGCGAATGGGATCGACCACAGAATCGCAAACACGCCAAGTTCAAAAATGGCTCGCGGTAAGACGCGGTGACCACCAACTCCAGTCGTGAAATCCTTGTAGAGGTGACCTGCATAGCGCCACGGCCAATGTGCAAATAAGTAGCGATAGATGTTCTCGAATTCGCCACTCGAATTGCGTTTTGGAATCGTCCAGTCGTTGTCCTCGAGAATATTGGCGTGATGGACGACGACGTGCGCGTGTTGCCAATAGTACGAGGGCCAACCACCGGAAAAGGTCCAGAAGCGACCGAACCAGCGGTTTAACCAGGCTGCTTTAAAAATACGCCGGTGCGTGTGGTTGTGAAAATTCACACCGACGTCGACGCCCGAACTCCAGCCGAGTAACAAGCCCGCTCCGAGAACGAAGACGACGCGCTCTAAATTGGAGTTGACCCCTGATTGGTCGGGATTCAACCAAACCCAAAAAGCCGCTGCGTAGGCGACTAGAGTGAAGAGGTGATACACGACACAGTGAATGTCCTGGGGGTGAGCCAGGATGCGGCGCCTTGGAACCGACGCGCGTGATTGCTTTAGCGGGCGCTGGCTCGATTTCGCTCGTTCGGAATTCATGGCTTCGATTGGTGTCCTCTAACCGATGAGCTGGGTAACCGTTCGCCACCACAGAATTGCGAGAATCATCGTGATCCAAGGGCCCCACCAGAGCGTGCCTAGAATCAAGACAGTGGCGACTATTGGAAACAGCGATCGGCCCACTAACCAGCCGGGATGAAGCGGGTGCGCCGGCGAAATTGAGGAGATGGAAGGGTCAGAATTCTCAATCGGTGGCGAATTTTTGGGAACTGGGCCGGGGTGCATCAAAGTAAAGGCCTTCGCAAATCGAGAGACAAGGAATTGGTGGGGATGCTGACGAGCCACATCCCATGGGCAGCTAACGAGTGCTCGACCAGCAATAGTCCTAAGGCTCCGGATCATGGACAGGGTAATAAGCAGCATTTTGATTGCTCCCTATCCCGCCTTCCCGTAATTCAAAAATTCAGGCCAATTACCAGGAGTAAAGTACCCGGCCAGCAATACTGGAGAGGGTCACAACACCTAGTAAGCGGCTGTCTCGTTGCGGGCAATCCGGATTGTCCCCTTCGACCCAAACTGCGCCGTCACTCAGTTGACGACTTACAGCACTTGGCAGTTGAGGCGGAGCTGCAACGACACGTCCAAGTAGGATCTGATCGAGAATTGGATCGCGATAGAGCACGATGTCATTCAGTTCGGGAGCGCGCGGATAACGGTCTACCCACATGCTTGTCCCTGCTGGAATCGAGACGAGGGGGGGGCACGAGTTCGCCGGCAATGCGATGACTTCAAAACGGAGCATCAAGTAAAGCGTGGCCAAAGCCGCCCCCATCCATAGGGCGATTCGTACGCGCTTCATCAGCCGGCGCGCTTTGTAAAGTTTAGAGTCAGCTGAGCTCACGCTTGTCCCCATCCAGCTAGGTAGCGCGTCGTCGCAACCGAAGGATCGGATTGCCCCAAGATTCCGGACAGAACAGCGACTCCATTAACTCCGGTCTTGAGAATAGAGTCGACATCTTCGATGCCCACCCCGCCTAGCGCCCAGATCGGCCTATCTGTTTTCGAGCAAGCGCTTTCCAAACCATTCAATCCAATGGAATCGAGGATGCCTGCTTTGGAACTCGTCGGCTTGAAAGGGCCGTGAAATAGGTAATCAGCATGGGTCCAAGCCTCGACTCGATCGTGTGCATGCGTGGACAGACCAATGACCATCGCATCGCCCGTAAGGGGTTTGGTTTGCTGCGGGGAAAGCGAGCGAAAACCGAGATGGATGCCGTCCGCTTTGGAAGCCAGAGCAACGTGCACGCGGTCGTGTACACCGAGCCATCCGCATTCGTTTGGTAGGGCGTCGAGTCGCTCGCGAAGTGCGAGAGCGAGTGCGTACATGGAGCCATCCGAGAGCTGATGCTCCCGCAAAAGCACCGCTTCCAAGCCGCTCGCGATTGCCGAATCACATCTCGCTAAAAAAGGCCCGAGGTCCTGACCCTCTTTTAGATCTCCAGGCGAAAGCGCGAGCAGTTTTGGCGGTAAACGCTTCAAGCTAAATCGACGAAGTAACCGAGCTCTCGAAAGAGCGATTGCAATCGACGTGGACTCGAGCGTGTGGTCAATTGCACTTCGCCCTCGCGTACAATTTCCGCAATGTGAACGCGTGCACCTGGGTCCTGTTTGAAGCGAGCCCAGGTCGCACTGTCTTCACATCGCAATTTGCATTCTTCATCGAGAACCATAAGGCCCGCGCTGATCGCCCAGTCTCGGATGGAGAACAACACGTTTTGAGGAACCGGTGTTCGCGAACAGTTTTCCAACACGTTGCACAAATGCTCTAGCGCCAAGCCTTCGCTCAGGGCGCGCCGGACTGAATTTTCGGTGATGCTGTAATGAAGCAAGTGACCTTGACTGCCTCGTTCACAGAAGCGATCCAAATCGTGCATCAACTCGTAATCATCCCCCGTCGGAAACAGAACAATTTCGAAATCGGGCGTAACCACCAGGCTCCCCACTCCGGCGTTTGCATCGCGAGGCTTCGACATTCCGAAGAGTCGCGCGCCAGAGGCGGTCAAACGCATTGCAACGGGACGTGCTCGTTGGTCGTAGCCAATGTCGATCAACCCCAGCAGGTAAAGTCGTTTGCGAACCCAGCTGACTAGATTCCAGGCCAGTCTCTGTGAGTCATCTTGTGGTGCATACGTGCCATTTTGAACCTTGTCCGAAAAGTGGTTCTTGGCTTCCTGGTCGTCCAAATTTGCGAGATAAGTATTTCGCGCAAGGAAGGGCAGGTACATCAAGTCGTACCAAACGTCGGGTTCGATACGCTTGATTAAGCGCAGGAAGATCTGACGTAGATGCAGCTGGTGGAACTCCTCGCCCTCGAGTTCCGATTCACGAGTCGCATATTCCAAGAGGAAACGCAGCTTCTCGTTCAGGGCACGAGCGCCCCATTCACGCCCCGCTGTCGTCATGGCAATCGTTCGTTCACCTGTGCTGTCGATCAAACCTTGATCGTGTGCAAAGCGGAAAATGAAGGACAGCACCTCCTCGCGTGAGAGCTCACGACCCGGGTTGGGGATCAAGTGCTGAAGAATTTTGCGCTCGGTCGTCTTGAAGATTTCGCCGTGCACGGTGAAGCGAACGTCGTTATCTAAGATGAAAGCGAGGAAGTGTGACAGGTTAGAAACCAGATCGATTCCAAGTGCGAGTTCTTCATGCGGACGATCCGGATCGCCGGGTACGGCAACATGGCGCAACCAGGCCAAGGCGACCTCGTTGAATACAATTAGCGTTTCGTCATCGTGTCGGATGCCATAGGAGTTGAGCTCGAGACGACCGACCGTTCCCACGAGCGACTTCTCGAGAATCATCTGCCAGCGACGGCCATTCCAGTGGGGAAGATCGGTCTGCATGCGTTCGAAAAGGCTGCGCGGCAAAATCCCACCGAATTCAAGGATGGCCTTTTCAACCAAGTCGCGAACACCGTCTGGCAATCGCTCGATGCGGGCCACTGCTGCCGATTCGAGCGAGTACAGCTTGTACATCGCGCGGACTCGATGCGAGCCCGTCGCCTTTGCATTATCGGGCTTGGCGTACAAACGATCCATGTAGCCTCGCAAAGTCAGCACTTCATACACGCCCCGGCTTGCAGCGGCTCGGTTGAGCGCGATTCCATTGCCGATTTCGACGGGAAGCGCGAATGATCTCTCCCCCATCTTGGAGAAACGAGATCCTCCGGTCTCAACGAGGAGAGCTCTGCGTGAAAGCTGAATCAGCACAGCCTCCAAGTCGTAAGTGCCGAGGTAAGCCAACTCCTCCGCTTCACTCAACTCCTGAATGCTGTTTTGGAATCGTGGTGCACGAGCAAGGTGTTCGATGATCTTGAAGAGTCTCGACCCGAGTCCGGCTACGCACTCGTCAACGCGCGTATGGTCCCCCATCCATTCGACAACTTGCGCTCGCAGTTCATCCTTGTCGCCCGGTTGGTTGTTGTCCTCCGCGCTAGCCCAGAAGCTATACAAATCAGAGAGCTCGGAAGCCGGAATCGATTCCACGGCATCCCATGCGTTAGGACCATCCGCGGTCCCCTTGTTACCTTTCCGCAACGTCGCCCGTTTGGGCGATGATTTCTTGCGCGGGTCCTGGCTGTTGAATGATCGCGAGGTCAAAGGGAAACTCCAGGTTCTAACTTGGTGACGAGCTGAGATGCATCGAGGATTTCGTAGGAATAGCCCTGTTCGGTTAGGAACAGTTGCCGTTTTTGCGAGAACTCTTGGTCTCGAGATCCGAGCGTGACGACTGCGTAGAATGCAGCTCCCGTACCATCACTTTTGGGTCTCAGAATTCTTCCGAGACGTTGCGCTTCTTCTTGTCTCGAACCGAAGGTACCGGAGATTTGAATCGCGACATTGGCGTCCGGAAGGTCGATCGCGAAGTTGCCCACCTTCGAAACAATCAATATGTTTTCAGCGCCATGTCGAAACGCATCGTAGAGTCGTTGACGTTCTGCGGGTGGCGTCTTGCCGGTTATGAGCGAAACTTTGAGGTGCTTGGCTAGCGTCGACAATTGATCGATGTACTGCCCAATGATCAAAATGCGACCACCGTCGTGCAGTTTCAGGAGATGCTCGATGACCTCGGTCTTGGCGGGGTTCTCCGAAGCGATGCGAAACTTTTGACGAGTGCCCGCGGTTGCGTAATTGGTTTTAAGCCTATGGTCCAATGGCACCCGCACTTCGGTGCAATGCGCCGTGGCAATGAAGCCTTGCCCTTCGAGCACTTTCCACGGCACGTCGTAACGCTTGGGTCCTATCAAACAGAAGACCTCGTCTTCTTTGCCATCTTCGCGAACCAAAGTCGCGGTTAAGCCCAAGCGTCGTCGAGCTTGCAACTCGGCAGTAACTCTGAAAATGGGCGCGGGTAGCAAATGCACTTCGTCGTAGATCACGAGCCCCCAGTTCTCCTCGGAGAACAACTTGAAGTGCTCAAACTCACTGGTCTTGCTGCGACGCCAGGTCAGCATTTGATAGGTCGTAATCGTCACCGGGCTAACGACCTTTAGAGTGCCGGTGTATTCGCTGACCTCGTCTTGGGTGAGCGTGGTTTTATCCAAGATCTCGTCACGCCATTGCCGCACGGCGACGGAGTTGGCGGTCAAAATCAACGTCTTGGTGCCAACCATGCTCATCACACCGAGGCCGACGATGGTTTTGCCCGCACCACAAGGAAGCGAGATAACGCCGTTGCCGCCGAGCACACTGCCCCCGCGGTGAAACGCCTCTGCCGCAAGTTGCTGGTAAGGACGTAATCCGAAGGGCTGCTTGCCTAAAGTCTCCGCACGCAAATCAATGGCTAGCGGATCGCCGTCGACATAGCCGCCTTGATCGTCTACTGGGAAGCCAATTTTGATCAGAGCTTGCTTTACCGACCCGCGATCCAGTTCACCAAGCCAAACGCGTCCATCGTCGTCACGCGTCACGAGGTCGCGGATTTGTTTGTGTGCCAGTACGTCTTCAAGATCGTCTTTGCGATCCGACAAGAGCTCAAACTTGTCGTCGAATCGTTCAATTCTCAGACAGCCGTAGCGTCCCAACCAGGTCTCGATATCGACCATTACATTGGCCGGGATGGGTACGCAGGAGTACTGGTCGAGACGTGCCTGGATGTCGTCGAGCGTCAAGCCCAGGGCGGCAGCATTCCAAATCGAAACGGGAGTGATTCGATAGGTGTGGAGGTAGTCGGGGCTTTTTTCGAGTTCAGCAAAGGCAGCAAGCGCATCGCGGGCAGCCGCAAAATACGGATGCTCCTCAGTGATGGGGCGGCCTTCTGAATCCTTGCATGGCTTGCCCGCATCATCGAAGACGGATCGCACCGTGTGCAACATGAGCGTGCGATCGCTCTGCACAATCAAGGGGTTGCCTGGCAACATGCTCATCGTGAAAGCCCCGCTTTGGACCCCTTCGAGCTTTTTCCGCCTTTGGTTGCTTTGCGAGCGCGAGCACTGCTTGCCTGCAATTCAAACCATGGGCCAGTGATCGAGTCGGGGTTGCTTACCAGTTCCGCTGGGCTACCAATCGCGATCACGTTGCCGCCTTCCGAGCCGCCCGTTGGCCCCAGTTCGATCAAGTGATCGCAGGCCGCCAAAAGCTCCAGGTGATGCTCGATAACGATGACCGCATCCCCGCGCTGAGCCAATCGACGCAACACTTTGTAGAGGTGGGTAACGTCCGACATGTGCAGCCCGGTTGTGGGTTCATCAAGAATGATGACGCTGCGTTCCCCCACGCCTGTTCGCATCAGCTCGGCAGCGAGCTTGACCCGCTGAGCTTCGCCCGAGGAAAGCGTCGTCGAACTTTGCCCCAAAGCCATGTAGCCAAGCCCAACATCACACAGCGTTTGCAAAATGCCGCGCTCCGTCGGCTGATGCTCTAGGAACTCGAGCGCTTCTTCTGCGGGCATCGCCAACAGCTCTGCGATCGATACACCGCGATACTTGATCTCGAGGATCTCCGGTTTGTAACGCCCGCCGTTGCACTCTTCGCAATTCAGCCAGAGGTCAGCCAAGAACTGCATTTCGATGCGCTCCACGCCTTTACCTTCACAAAGCGGACAACGTCCGGCCTTGCTGTTGAAAGAGAAGTGCGCCCGTGTGAAGCCTTTCATGCGCGCATCGGGTGTGCGCACAAACAGATCGCGCAAGGGATCCATCAGTCCAATCGCTGTAGCGGGAACGGAAGACGGACTGCGCCCCAATGGTCCTGCATCAACGACCAGCACACGTCGGCCACCACCCAACGTGCCGGTCAAATTCTTCCAGCGTCCAGCCGGTCGCTCACCTTGCAAGCCCGGAACCAAGCACCCCATGACAAGTGTGCTTTTGCCCGACCCCGACGGTCCACAAATGCCAGTGAGTTGGCCGTAACGGACTTCCATTGAAGCCTGCTTCAAGTTGAAGAGACTGGCGCCGTGTACTCCGATCAGTTCGCCGTGATTCCGCTTCGTGTGTTCACCGCCAGTTAGCTTCAACTCCCCGCGCAAGGCTTTACCGGTAAGCGAGTCCGCATCTGCAATAACTTCATCGGGCGTTCCTTGGACGACGACGGTTCCGCCGTAACGCCCCGCTCCCGGTCCCATATCAACGAGGTGATCGGCCCGCCGCATCACGCTTTCGTCGTGTTCGACGACGATGACCGTATTGCCTCGGTCGCGAAGTTCGAGCAATGCGTCGGTCAGTTGATCGATATCGCGCGGATGCAGTCCGACGGTAGGCTCGTCGAGCACGTAACAAACGCCGACCAGGTGGGATCCGAGACTTGCTGAAAGACGCACTCGTCGCGCCTCGCCACCCGATAGCGTCGACATTGGGCGATCGAGCGAAAGGTAATCCAAACCGACTCGGTACAGGAGTTCTAGCCGCGTCGAGAGCTCGGCTAAAACGGGCTCAACGGCTTCATGAATCGACTTCTTGAGTTTGAGTTTGGCCAGCCATTCACGCGCTTCTTTGACCGAAAAGGAAAGCAATTGAGGCAACCGCTGCTTGCCGACGACAACGCTTCGCGGACCAGGCGCTAGGCGTTCACCTTGGCAGCTGCGGCAAGTACTGCGCGACATGAAGCCTTCAAGTATGGACCTCCAGCCAGCGTCTTCCGCTTTCGCATGCCAAGCATCGACGTGCCCGCACAGTCCGGGCCAGTCAGCACTGAAGTGTTCTTCGAGATCCACGCGTTCGCTGTGCTTCTCAATGCTGACCTCATACTTTTCACGCGCCCCGGTACCGTAGAGCAATAGATCGCGTTGCTTCTCGGTGAGCGTATTGAAAGGTTTGTAGAGATCAATGCGGTGGGACTTGGCCACAGCGCGCAAGAGATGCTCGTAATAGCCCTTGCCCTTCGTCAGATACCTGCCGAGCTTGCCACTGATAGCAGTCGGTTCACCCGACTTGCGGATCAACAACTGGAGCTCGGGCGTATCCACGAGTAAATCGGCGTCGCATTGCCAATGTTCGCCCAATCCATCACAACTGGGGCAAGCACCTGCGTGCGTGTTGAACGAGAAGTGCCGCGGCTCTAACTCTTCCTCTTGTTGGTAGCCGCAATGGGTGCAAGCGCCGGTCGTGCTGAACTCATGACGCTCCGGTTCTGCTTTCGGTACTTTCACCAAAACGCTGACTCGGCCACCCGAAATGCTTTCGGCTTGCTCGACTGATTCCGCTATGCGAGCGCGCGTGCTTTCGCCAAACGCCAAGCGATCCATGACCAAATCAACGCGGGCGTCCGACTTTGGAACTTCAATCTCGCCAGCCAATCGAACTTCGGCTCCATCCACCAAGATGCGCGCGTAGCCACCCGATTGCCATGCTGCGGCGGCTTCGGTAAAGGCTTCATGCCAGTCTTTGGGTTTCGTCAATCCTTGTCCGAAGATGGGAGCGACGATCCAACCCTTTTGGCCCTCAAAACGACTCGCGATTTGCTTGGCGGCCTTGGAGGCATCGCTCTTCTCGAGCAGTTCTCCGTGAGTGGGACAATGCCTCGTGCCTGCTTTGGACCACAGCACGCGCAATTGGTCATGTAACTCGGTGGTCGTGGATATGGTCGAGCGCGGGTGCCCCGAAACTCCCGTGGCCTCGACCGAAATGGACGGGCCCAAGCCTTCGATTTTATCGACGGGTGGTTTGTCACGCGAACTCAGAAATTGCCGCGCGTACGTCGAGAGCGATTCGACGAAACGTTGGCGACCCGCTGCATGAATGGTGTCCAGACATAGCGAACTCTTGCCACTTCCACTGGGACCCGTGACGACGGTGAACGCATCACGCGGAATTTCTACCGTGAGGTGCTTCAGGTTGTGCGTGCGCGCATTGATCACGCGCAAACTGTCGCGCGGACCGGGACCCGGCGGGCGCTCCATGGACTTGAGATCGGTTTGTCGCGCTTCACCAAGCTGCCGTAACGCAAGCCCGGTGTGCGAGGTTGCGTGCGCTTCGATCTCTTCGGGAGTTCCAGTGACGATCACATGACCACCACCGTTGCCACCCTCGGGCCCCATGTCGATCACGTAATCGGCGGCGCGAATCAAATCGAGATCGTGCTCGATCACGAGCACCGTGTGCCCTTTGTCGACCAGAAGTTGTAGCGCTCCCACCAACCGCGAGACATCATGCGGATGCAGACCCGTCGTCGGTTCGTCGAGCAAGTAAACGACGTGACTGCGCGGCGAGCCTTTTTGCAAATGCTTGGCGAGCTTGACGCGCTGAGCTTCTCCACCGGACAGTGTCGTCGAAGGTTGGCCCAAAGTCAGATAGCCCAAGCCGACCGTGTTGAGCGCTTTGAGCGGTCTCGCGATCTTGGGATGATCGGCAAAAAACTCCGTGGCTTCCTCGACGGTCAGTTCCAGAACATCAGCTATATTCTTGCCCCGAAAGCGGATTTCAAGCGTTTCGGCCTGGAAACGATGCCCGCCGCATTCTTCACACGGGACCGTTACGGGGGCTAGAAACTGTAACTCAACAAACTGAGCGCCCGCACCGAGACAAGCTTCGCAACGGCCACCGGCGATGTTGAATGAAAAGCGACCGGGGCCCCAACCGCGCATTTTACTTTCGGGCAATTGAGCGTAGAGATCGCGAATCGGCGAAAAGGCACCCGTGTAGGTCGCTGGGTTTGAACGCGGGGTTCGACCAATCGGAGCCCCGTCGATGGCCACCAATTCATCGACCTTTTCAAAGCCTTCGAGTGAAGCATACTTTTCGGGTGCCGGTGCCTCGCGCCCAAGCTCGCGCAACAAGGCGCGACTCAAAGTGGAAGCAATCAGAGTCGATTTTCCCGATCCGGAAACACCCGTCACTGCGATCAAGGACCCCAGTGGAATTTGGATGTCGACATCGTGCAAATTGAAGCCAGTAGCACCATTCAGTTTGAGAACGTTTCCATTCCCGGCGCGTCGCGTTTCGGGAGTCGGTATGACAATCTCACCCCGCAGCAACTGCCCCGTCGGTGAATCCGCTTTCGAAACTTCGTTCGGAGTACCCGCAGCAACAATGCGCCCGCCTTTGTTTCCTGCAGCCGGACCGACATCGATGATTCGATCTGCAGCGCGCAAGGTGGCCTCGTCATGCTCTACGACGACGACCGTATTGCCCAGTTCGACAAGCTGTCGTAACGCCCCGAGCAAACGTCCATGATCGCGCGGATGCAATCCGATCGAGGGCTCATCCAATACGTACAAAACGCCTTGCAAACCTGCGCCGAGTTGAGCGGCCAAGCGAATGCGTTGGGACTCGCCGCCGGAAAGCGTGTCCGCGGAACGCGAGAGACTCAAGTACGACAGGCCAACTTCCTCCATGAAGGCCAGTCGCTGCATGATCTCGGACAAAAGCTCACTCGCGATCTTCGCCTCGCGCGAGGAAAGCGGGAGCGCTTTGAGTTTGGGGCCCAAGTCTTCAATGGGCGCACTCAGCAATTCCCCGATATGCACGCCGCCCACGGTGACTGCCGTTGCGAAGGCATTGAGCCGCGAGCCGTGGCATTCATCGCAGGTCGTTTCTTCCAGCAGCTTCTCGACCATCTTCTTGCGATGGCCCTTTTTCCACGCGCGCCTCAGCGAGGGAATCACGCCACGGAATTGTCGTTCGAAGCTGGCCTTCCCGCTGAACTTCGCACCGTTCCAACTCGACTCATCGCGGAAGTATTGATCGCCCGAGCCGTAGAGCACGATGCTGCGAGCATCCTCACTCATTTCGCACCAAGGCGTGTCGAGATCGAAGCCGTTGGCGTCTGCAACTTGCGTGAGGAAGGCGAAGTCAACCTTTGGGAAAAGCAATGCGCCGCCGGACGCGCGAGTGACAGCCAAAGCGCCTTGCCGCAAGCTCAGCGTCCCACTTCGAATCACGCGCGATTCGGTCGGAGCTTTCAGAACACCTAAGCCCTCGCAAAGCGAACAGGCACCGTGATTCGAGTTGAACGAAAACAATCGCGGTTCGAGCGGAGGTGCTTCGACACCGCACTCTGAACAGGTGCGCAGGGTTGAGTACCCGCGCTCGCCCTCTTCGCCGAGGATGGAGAGATCTCCCCCGCCATGCTCAATCGCTTGACCGATGGCGTCCCGCAAACGCGGCCGCGCCTCTTCACTCACACTCATGCGATCGACGACTAGCTCAATCGTGTGGCGATTGTAGCGTCCGAGTTCAGGCACCTCTTCGATGCGGTGAATCTCGCCATCGACGCGAACGCGAACCCAACCGCGCCTCTGCAGATCACCGAAAAGCGCTTTGTGAGCACCCTTTCGATCGCGGATGAGCAGAGCCAGCACTTGAATTTTTTGACCGTCGAATTCTGCAAAGCAGCTCGAGACGACTTCTTCAGGAGTTTGAGCACTGAGCGCGTTTCCGTGCTCTGGGCAGTGCGAGATGCCAGCTCGCGAGTAGAGCACTCGCAGGTAATCGTGAATTTCAGTCAGGGTGCCGACCGTTGAGCGCGGTCCGCGTTGAATCGCGCGCTGGTCCACAGCAATCGCCGGACAGAGCCCCTCGATCGAATCGACATCGGGCTTTTCGAGTCTCCCGAGGAACTGGCGCGCATAGGCGGGCAATGTCTCCAAAAACCTTCGCTGCCCCTCTCGAAACAGGGTGTCGAAGGCCAACGAGGATTTCCCCGAGCCCGATACGCCCGTGATCGCCACGAGGCTGTTGCGGGGTAGGTCTGCGTCGACTCCCACCAGGTTGTTCTGGCGAGCGCCGCGGATCTGAATCGAAGCCTGATGCATCAAGCGCCTTGGAGTCGTTGCGTTGCTGTAAGCGGTTGTATAGCAATCATTAACGTCCACTTCAGTGGACGCGCGATGGCTACTTTGCGTAGGCCATCCTGAGTGCGGGACCCGGCATTGTAGCAGTCGGCGTAGTTGCCCGGAACCCTTGTCAACCGACTCATATCGGTGTTATTGGTAAATCCCTAACTCCAGCCCCAGCGTCGATTTGCGTGCGCCAAAAACTCGCTCTCAAACGCAGCGTGCACCCCCTAGATTCCAGACCGAAACTCGCCATATCGACCAGCTTCATTCCTGTCCGTTCGAAATTCAGAGAGGCCGCCGTTAGCAGCCGAAGCACCGGACGAGGGTCAGTGAGCGATGCGAGCCTGCAAAATGGGCTGCAAGACCGATCCCCCCGCGACGATATGTCCGCCGTAGAGCCAGTCCTCCTCGCCATCTCCATCGGTGACGACCCCGCCAGCTTCGCGAACGAGCAAAGCTCCCGCGGCAACGTCGTGAGCCGACAGATGCAGCTCCCAAAAACCGTCGAATCTGCCCGCCGCGGTGTAGGCCAAATCCATCGCCGCTGAGCCGCATCTTCGCATACCGCGAACGTCGTAAAAGAGCTCGCTGAAATTGGCCAAGTTGTCGTGTTCCAGTTCTCCCCGCCGATACGGAAAGCCAGTCGCGAGTATCGAATCGGCGAGCGCGGTCGATTTGGAAACGCTAACGGCGTGGCCATTCAAGGTCGTGCCCGATCCGAGTGACGCGCTGAAGGTTTCGCGCAAGACCGGCAAATGCACAACGGCCGCCAATGGTTGATTACCAATGTAGAGCGCCATCGAAACGCAAAAAAACGGAATGCCGTGAACGAAATTGACCGTTCCGTCCAGCGGATCCACCAACCAGCGCGGACCAACGGAGCCCAGCTCGTGAACTTCCTCTTCAGCTTCGATGGCATGACTCGGAAAGCGTTTGCGTATTCGTTGAACGATAAGTCGTTCGCTCGCTACATCTGCGGCAGTCACCAAATCCCGTGCGGCACTCTTCGATCGAATCGCAGCTTGGTCCAAACGCCCTAAATGTTCGAGTAGCAACTCTCCGGCTTCGACCGCAACCTCGGCTGCAAACTGAGCCGCCTCGGCACCAAGCTCATGAGCCTCGGTCATAGGCCGGCGCCTGTAATCAATCGCTCTGCAATCGCATCGTGCATCGGCTTGAAGCAGTGCTTGTTCAATCCCGATTCCTTTTCGGGATACTCAACAAGAATTGAGAAGGCCCACTCGGAGCCGTTGTCAGCATTGGCAAATCCGGAAAGCGAGGAAACGCCCGAGATCCAGCCCGTTTTCGCATGTACGCGCCCATCGGCCGGGCCGCCCCGCATTCGATTCTCCAAGGTTCCGCTTTGACCCGCGACAGCCAATGAAGCCATGAAGGCTTCGCGCGTGTCGTCGTCACTCACAAAAACCGCGGCCAACAGTGTGGTCATTTGTTGAGCACTGACGCGATTTGCTCTACTCAAACCAGAGCCGTCCACTTGTACAAATCCTTTGTTGGAGACGCCCAATTGTTCCAGGGCCAATCCTGTAGCTTGGCTTCCAGCGGCACGAGTTCCCGAATCCATGACGGCTCGAGCTGTTGCGAAAAACACCTGATCCGCAACGGCATTGACCGAATGTGCATTGATTGGAATCAGGGTGCTACGAAGCGACGAGCGCAACGTAAACATGCGCTTCGCCGAAGGAGCAAGGCGCTCTCTGCGAGTGACGCCACGCAGCGCAATGCCACCGCGCTCCAGCGCAGCGCGAAGACTGCTGGCGAACAACTCAATCGGATCGGGGTGAGCAAACTGAGCTTCGACCGTTCCAACCGACGCACCAATTTTTCCAGCCACCGTAACGGCGGTCTGAGTTGCTCCGACGCGCACGTCGTTGACCTTCTGCTTGACCGTCATCGTGCTATAGCGTCGCTCGAGCCCGTGTGCCGCGGGCCAAACTTCGATGTTGGCCTTCTGCCCCACACTCGTGGCTCGAACTCGAGCAGCCAGCACTCCACCATTCGCCGTAAGCCCGCCCGCCAACGCGCAATGTTCTTGCCAATATTGCGAGCTATCGGGCCATTCAGGACCAGGCTCTGGATCCGCAAAGCTGGATAGGTCGAGAACCAGATCGCCTCTGATTTCGGACAAGCCGCGCAAACTGAGCGCTTCCACAACTTTGTCGAGACGCGCATCGACGAGCCGACTGTCGTCACCTGCGTAAAGCGGGTCCCCACCAGCGCGCACAATCAAATCGCCTTGAAGCGCTCCACCTTGGAGGCTGCCCGCAAAGTCAAACCCAGTCTCAAAATGCCAATCAGAACCCAGCAGAACCAGGGCAGCCGCTGTGGTCACCAGTTTCATACCGGACGCGGGCGGCAGCGCCAAATCATCCTCGATACCGAGCACGACTTGTCCCGTATTAAGATCGCGCGCATGAACGGCAACTTTGATATCGCCAGCGCTCACTCGGCCTTTGGAGTACTTGTTCGCCGAGAATTTTGCTTCCCGAATAATCGCAAGCACATCGGCGACCAATGCGGAGGGTGCCTGGCGCATCGACGCAGCGGTCGCATCTGGCTCCAGCCGCATGACCTCTAAATCTCGCGGAGCTTGGATGCCAGCACGGTCCACGTTGCGGTCGATACTTCGATCGGCGTCAAGCGTACTCGTCGGTGCAGCGAGAACGGTGGCCGACGTATGGGTGCGCAACAGCGGATAGCAAAGTACCGCAAAGATCGCGACCAATACGACGATTAGCGCGGTTTCGGTGGTCTTGTTTCGTCGTTCGCCAGTAGCCATGTCACGTTGTAAATCAATTTTGCGGTGTTCCAAACCTTCGTCATGTCCAGCAATTCAACGCTGTCATCGAAGGTGTGGTATTCCTTGTTGTCTGAAATCGGCCAGCCTTCAAAAAAGAAAATGGCCGGCACGCCTAACTCATGAAAGGCAAAGTGGTCGGAGCGTTGATAAAGTTTTTGGCCTCGATTGGTGATGATATTCTTGATGCCCGTCGGCTTTAACTTAAGGCCCCGCTTCAAAAGTTTTTCAAAGCTCGGGTTCTGCGAAATGCCAAGCAGCAAAACAGAATCGCGCTCACCGCGTCCGAGCATATCCATGTTGACCATGGCAACCAACTGCTCGGCGGGGATTGGCAGGTTTGCGCAGAGAGCGCGACTGCCTCGCAGGCCATCCTCTTCCCCTGCGAATAACATCACCATCACCGATCGCTTGGGCTGAGCGGCCCCACAGGCTTGGGCAACTTCCAAAATGGTCGCCACGCCGGTTCCATTGTCGTCGGCTCCCGTTCCAATGCGTCCAAGGGGATCCACTCCGAGGTGATCGTAATGCGCTCCGATGACAACGTACTCATCGGCGAAGTCCGGGTCGCTTCCCGGAAGGACCGCCACGACGTTTTGAGCATCCACGCTGCCTGTGCTGGTTGCACTGGCCATTTCGAGCTCGACATCAGGCAGTTCGATGCGAATGGGCTTGCCGCGCTTGTCGATCGTTTCAGCGACTTCGAGGAGGTCTTGACCGAAAAGTTTTTCCGCCGCTGCAGCTGTGATTTCGAGAGCGGGTATATCGAATCTGCGCACCTGAGGTGCCTGTAACCCAGCGAAGCTCGCCCAAGAATGTCGGAAGGAAAGATTGGTTGGCCCGGGCTCAACAACGCGCTTCTTAGGCACCTCAGGATTCCGCCGGATGGAAATGACGCCTTTGATACCGCGCTTTTCAAGCTCTTCGATCTTGCGATACAAATCGGCTTCGCGGGTAATCGTGCTGCCCTCGAAGAGTTTTCGATGACGCGGCTCGCCCTCAAGTATGACGGCAATTTTGCCCTTCCAGGCCTTACCCTTTAGATCGTTGTACTTCGATTTCTTTGAGTCGATGCCAAACCCCAGAAAGATGGGCTCCGCTTTCGCCGTGCCGCCGCCACCGGGAATCGGAACGAAGTCGACTCCATATTCAAAATCAATGCTGCTATCGCTAAGCCGATTCATCGACAGGCTGCACTTGTCGGGCAGCGGAATGGCAAAGCGACCGGAGTGCGCTCCCTCTTGACGATAGGTCCAAAGCAAATCTTTGGTGGCGCCAGGTATGTCTTCAAACCCGGCCTGCTTCAATATATCGGCGGCGTAAAGAGCGGCGCGTGTTAGCCCCGCACTCGGCGTATCCCGGCCTTCGAGCTCTGGCGATGCCAGAAAACTGACGTTCTCCAAAAGCTCTTGCTTCGTTATCGTCGCGAACCCCACCGCATGATCGTCTTTGGGTAGCGACGGGGACAGACAGAACCCGAGTACGCAGACAGCCGAAAGTCGATTGAATCCTAGCATGGCGCCTTGTTTATGCTTTTTGGTGCGCTTGGTGAAAGCGCCAAGCATCACTCAAAATATTGTCGAGGGCGGAGTGCTTGGCTTCCCAGCCCAACTCCGATTTGGCCAACTTACCGCCACTCACAAGTCGCGGCGGATCGCCTTCTCGCGCGCCCACAATTTCGTGGGGAATCGGATGGTTGGTCACCTTCCGCGCGCTTTGGATCAACTCAAGAACCGAATAACCGTCACCGGTTCCCAGGTTGCAAGCGATGCGTTTCGTTCCGGATTGAAGCTTGGCTAGCGCACGTAAGTGAGCGTCTCCTAAATCAAGAACATGGATGTAATCGCGAATACACGTGCCATCGGGCGTGTCGTATTGATCGCCAAACACGAGGATCTTGTCGCGCTGTCCCAAGGCAACTTGCAGCACAAGCGGTATCAAATGCGTTTCGGGATCATGGGCCTCACCCAAATCGCCATCAGGGTGGGCACCCGCCGCATTGAAATAGCGCAAAGCTGCAGTCCTCAAACCATAGGCGTGACCAAAGTCCTCCAGCATGTGTTCCATGTGAAGTTTGGTGCGTCCGTAGGGCGAAATCGGATTCTGCGGATGCTCGTCGGTCATGGGCATTTCGACCGGATTGCCATAGGTGGCACACGAACTAGAAAACACGATTTCCTCGCAGCCGTGAGCGCGCATTGCCTCGAGCAATGTCCAAGTGAAGCACACGTTTTCGCGGTAGTACTTGGACGGATCGGTGACGGACTCCCCCACGTAACACTTGGCGGCGAAGTGAATCACGGAGCGCGGCTTGTACTTCGCGAAGACAGCGTTGATCGCTTCCGTATCGCCAATGTCGACTTGCTCTAAAGTCGCTGTCACCGACGCGCGGTGCCCGGTTGAGAGGTTGTCCACGACGATGGTTTCAACACCACGCGCTTGTAAGAGCCGAACGGTATGGCTGCCGATGTAACCGGCTCCGCCGACCACAAGAACAGGACCGACGGGTACGTTTGTTGAATCGCTCATACTATTGAAGGAAGACGTCTACTAAAGGAACGGCGAGATTTGTTGTGGCGATTATTCCTCGCGAACCGCGGCGCCAAGGCCAGCTAAATCCTGCCAGAAGTTGGGCCATGATTTTCGAACGCAATCGGAGCCCACCACGGAGATTTTCTCGCGCAACAAACCGAAAAGTGCGAAGGCGAAAGCCATGCGATGATCGCCCTTTGGATCGAGGAGTACCGGCTGCTCGTATTCATCGGCAAAGCCAGGTCTGGGCGGGCCGATATCCAATGAATCGGCACCAGCCTCAGCGCTCAGTCCAATTGCGCGCAATCCGCGCGCCATCAATCGAATTCGATCGCTCTCTTTGCCGGGGAGCGTCTGCAATCCGCGCAACCGACTGGTTTCGCCGGAATTGAGCGCAATGCTGGCCGCGAGCGCGACGACTGCCGGTGCTAAATCCGGTTCACGTGAGAAATCGACATCCGCACCATTCTTCGGAACGCCTTTGGCCCACATGCGTCGAGGCTCTATACCGGCTTCGCATCCAAAGGCTTGAAGGTGCTCGATGATGCGTATGTCGCCTTGAATAGAATCGCTACCAAGTCCATCAATGGACAACTCTCCGCCACTGATGCAGGCCGCGACCAGAGCGGTTCCTGCGCTGCTTGCATCGGGTTCGATTTCGATCAAATCTTTCTCAGCCGACAGCGGGCCTTCGATCGATATCAATACGCCTTCGGAGTTATTCCACAGCTGAACGCGAGCCCCGAACCTCATGATGACCTTCGAGGTCATCTCGACGTAGGGCATGCTCGGAATGTCGCCACGAACGTGCAGATGGCAGCGGCCTTCGTGCGAGGCCAGTGCGAAGAGGAGTGAACTGACGTCTTGGCTCGACCCTGGCTCCTCGAGGAAAACGTCAGCCGGTGGCTTGGCCGAGCGTAGCGCGACAGCGAATCCGCCCTCGACCCCTTTGAATTCGCAACCAACACCCGCCCCCGCCATGGCGCGAAAAAGCGGCAGGCTCTGGCGGCGCAAAAGAGTTCCGGATGGGACCAACTCGGAGACGTTGCCGGGCTCGATGGCCAAACCAAAAACCGCGCTCGCAAAGCGTGCCAAAGTTCCCGATTCCCCGAGCTCCACAGGTCCCTTGGTTTTCCAGGAGAGCCCCGATGGCGGGCAGCCGGTAATGCTCGTGATTCCCTTTTTGGTCGCTGTCGGCACGTCGGCCGCTTCCAGCAAGGCCTGAGTGGCAGTCACGTCCGCGGCGCTCGGGAGCTGGGCCAAGCGACTTTCCCCCTTGGCGAGCGCGCTGGCGACTAAAAATCTCTGCGCGATGGACTTTGAACCCTCGGGGCGGAAGACGCCGCTTATCGGGCTTCCAGGGATCAGTCCGCGCGTAGGCCCGGCATTCTCCGGGCGGCTCATCGTCTGCTTTGGGGATCTGCTCATCGGGTCGCAATTGTAGTCATGGAAACGGGCTGCCATACTCCCCAGCTTCATTCATTCGAGTGAAACTATATACACACTCAGTTTTCCTTTCACCACGATTTAGAGAGCAGCGGACCAACGTCCGCATGACGCGCCATGCAGAACGACGCGGTTTACCTCGGACGCGATACCGAGCTTGCAGGACTCAAACTCCTGCACGCAGGCAAAGTCCGTGACATTTACGAATACGACGCCGATCACCTCTTGTTTGTCATCAGCGATAGGGTTTCGGCCTTTGACGTACTGATGGCCGAGGGCATCCCTCATAAGGGCCGTGTGTTGAACACAATCGCCGCTTGGTGGTTTGAACAGACACGTGATTTAATCCCCAACCACATGGTTTCAACCTCGCTCGATTGTTTGAGCGGATTGGACGCCAAGACTACGGAACTTCTCGAAGGCCGAACCATGCTGGTTCGCCGAGCGAAGCCCACGTCCGTCGAATGGGTCGTGCGAGGCTACATCGTTGGATCCGGCTGGAAGGAATACCAAGCCAAGGGCACGGTTTGCAGCATTCCGCTGCCTGCCGGTTTGGAATTTTGTCAGCGCTTACCCGAAGCCATCCTGACTCCGACTACCAAAGATGAAGTTCACGACATGCCGCTTTCGCCTGAAGAAGCGCGTGAACTGGTTGGTGACGAAGTCTTCGAGCAGCTGCGCGATGCATCTCTGTCTTTGTTCCAGCGCGGAACCGATGTGTTAAACGAGATCGACATTCTTCTGGCTGACACCAAGTTCGAATTTGGTGAGATCGACGGCAAGTTGGTCTTGATCGACGAGGCCCTAACTCCGGACAGTTCACGCTTTTGGCCGAAGGCTGAGTACGCCACGGGCAAGAATCAACCGAGCTTTGACAAGCAGATTCTGCGCGACTATCTCGAGACTTTGACTTGGGATAAGGAGCCGCCGGCGCCCGTGCTTCCGGCTGAATTATTGTCGCGCATCTCCGCGCGTTACCTTGAAGTTTGCGAAAAAATCACGGGCTCGGTCCCGAACGGAGTGCCCGTATGAAAGTAGCTCTAATCATGGGATCGGACTCCGATCTCCCGCGTTTACGCCCTTGCCTCGATCAGCTAACCGCGCTTTCGATAGAGTGTGAGGCGCGCGTTCTTTCTGCGCATCGCACACCGGCTGCCTTGGTGCAGTTCCTGAAAGACGCCGTCGAAGGCGGCGTCAAAGTCTTTATCTGTGCAGCTGGCGGTGCGGCTCACTTGGCCGGCGTCGTTGCCTCTCATACGGACTTGCCCGTCATTGGTATTCCGATGGACAACGCTCCGCTCGGTGGACTCGACGCGCTGCTCGCAACCGTTCAGATGCCGGGTGGCATTCCGGTAGCGGCCGTGGCTGTCGGTGGCGGTGGCCCTATGAACGCGGCGCTGTTTGCAGCGCGTATTCTCGCGATCGGTGATGCCGATCTCGCTGCGCGTTTGGTCAGCTTCCGCGAAGCTCAAGCTGAAAAGGTCGTTGCCAAAAACGAAAAGCTGCAGGCGGAATTGAAGGGATGAGCGCACCGTTTTTTACGATCGAATGGGAAGGCGAACGCGACGGTCATGTCCGCATGCTCGAGCAAACCCTACTTCCCACTGAGCATGTGATATTGGAAGTTCGCGATGTCCCGCAAATGGTTGATGCGATTTATCGCTTGGCCGTTCGCGGTGCTCCCGCAATCGGTGTAGCCGCCGGTTTTGGCGTGGTTCTGGGCTTGCGTGATGAGGTGGACCCCGCTCCCGATGACTTGCTCGGCAAGTTGCGTGAAGTGGCCGCCACGTTGGCCAAGGCTCGTCCAACAGCCGTCAATTTATTTTGGGCGCTCGACCGCATGGTTGACCACGGCGAAGCACTTCATGCTCGTGGCCTTTCCGGAGCAGAAATGCTCGACGGTTTGTTTGTCGAAGCCCAACTGATTCACAGTGAGGACGTGGAGAGTTGCTTAGCTATGGGCCGCTTTGGCGCAGAGCTTCTGAAGGATGGCATGACTATTCTGACGCACTGCAACGCTGGCGCCTTGGCGACGGCTGGACGCGGAACGGCCTTGGCTCCGATTTACCAGGCTCATCTGGACGGCAAAAAAGTAGCCGTCTACTCGGATGAAACGAGACCCTTGCTTCAAGGGGCTCGACTGACGTCCTGGGAACTCATGCAGGCTGGAATTCCAGTCACCTTGCTCGTGGACGGTGCCGCTGGTACCGCCATGAAAGGTGGGCGCATCGACGCCGTGATCGTCGGTTCGGACCGTATCGCTCGCAACGGCGACGTTTGCAACAAAATCGGCACCTACGGAGTGGCCACTTTGGCGAAGGCCAATGGCATTCCCTTTTACGTGGTGGCTCCGCTTTCGACCTTTGACGCCAAACTCGACAGCGGAGATCAAATTCCGATTGAAGAGCGTCCGGCAGAAGAAGTCACCTGCGGCTTTGGCAAGCGCACGGCTCCGGAAGGCGTCAAGGTTTACAACCCTGCCTTTGATGTCACTCCGGCGGAACTCGTGACCGCAATCGTGACGGACGCTGGCGTGATTCACGCTCCCAATATGGAGCGTGTTGAAGCCATGTTGGCCGTCGGCAATTCGGCGAAGTGAATCGCTGTACTACAGTAGTGGTCAAGCTCGCGCTTGGCCTCACTCTTTGCTTAGCAGCGTGCTCGGAAGCTTCGCTGCCCCCGGACATTCTTTTGATTTCGATCGACAGCGTTCGCGCGGATGCCCTCACCTTTCGCGACACATTCGCGAGCCCGCACATGACCGCTCTCGCTGAAGGCGGAACTGTGTTCACCCGTGCGATTTCCGGCAGCAGTTGGACTTTGCCAGCCCACGCGCAAATATTCACGGGCAACCCGCCGCTGCTACACGGAACGCAATACGATGACGTTTCGATTGACCCGTTGATGGCGACCTTGCCCGAACTGCTAAAGGCTGAAGGTTACTTCACCGCTGGCTTTTGGACGGGTTGGTACCTAGCCGGCGAATATGGTTTTAGTCGTGGATTCGACGTCTACGAGAACGCCATGAATCAGGGCGCTTCCATCGAGCAGCAGTACAAGCAAGCTCTCGATGTCAACGATCATGACCTTGCCAAACGAGTCTTTGGAGGGCGCGACAAACTCAGTCACCAAGACATCACTTCCGAGACGGTGATTGACCGAATCGAAACCTCGCTCAAGCGTGCTCCGAAGGATCGCGGACTGTTCCTCTTCGCGCACTTCTTCGATCCGCACTACGACTTGATACCACCCGCACCCTGGGATACCGCCTTTGATCCGGGTTATAGCGGGAATCTGGACGGTCGTGATTTCTACACGAACAAGCGCATATTCGACGCGGACAAAACTCCACGCCGTCAGGTTGGCGATCGCGACTTGGAGCATTTGGTCTCGCTCTATCACGGTGAAATAGCTTGGACAGATGCCGCCATCGGCAAGCTTTTCGAAGTGCTCGAAACGAGAGGTCGCTTAGACGAAACCCTCGTGATCATCACTTCGGATCACGGTGATGAATTTTTCGAGCATGGCGGTCGCGGTCATCGCCACAGTCTGTTTGACGAACTCGTACACGTGCCCATGCTGGTTCGATTGCCAAAAAGTGCACGCAAAAACGATCCCCCCATCTCGGTCGCGACCCAAGTCAGTCTTTCCGATTTGCTCCCCACCATTCTGGAGGTCGTTGGCATCGAGCAACCATCCGGAGTTTATGGACGTTCGCTGTTCGCAGGTTTGCAGGGCCAGCGCTTGCTAGCACGTCCGATCATTTCAACTCTCACGGTTACCGGAAGTGGTCCGGGCGGAAAAACGATCGATCTCCTGCTCGATTCGGTGCGTACCGAAGAGTTCAAGTTCATACGACGCCTCAAGCTCGATCCGAAACTCGAGTACCCGCTCGTTACTGAAGCGCTTTACTTTGACTTGAAAAACGATCCGGCCGAGCAAAGACCGATCTTGGATCGCAGTGATCCGCGACTGAGCAAAGCCCAAGAGCTTCTCGATCAGGAGCTCGTCAAACTACGCGCTCACTACGATTTGCAAGCGCACTCGAAGGGCGAAAATCGCTCAACTAACGTGCGTGAATTGTTCGAAGCCGATTTGGAGTCCCTGGGCTACAGCGGCGAAGATGGGCAAACAGAGCAAACCTCGCCGGGCTTCGGAATGCCTTGGGGCACCGCGCCCCACCCGCCGCCGCGAGACGGCGAATAGACCGGAATCACCGCAAGTAGCGCGGAATTCAATCCGAGTTCACTTGGATTCATCCGCCCAACCATCTGTGGCCGGTAGGAAAGTTGTTCGGTCTAATTCGACCGTGCACTCAGCGAATCGCCCGTTCCGTTTCAGATGAGCGCAGTGGTATTCCGAATTCAAGGGCGTTGGGCCAGTTTGCTGGCTCAAGCGATCTCACCACCTTGATTAGCAGCTATGTCCGAAGATACCCCCAAACCGCCCCGTCATCGCGTTGCGCGACCTGACGAGCTTACGAAAGACACGTTCGAGTTCATCGACGCCGTCGATCGGTTCAAGCGAACTCACATGATCTCGATTGTGAGCAATTCCCAAGTGCTCGAAATTCTGCGTGGACTCGGATACGAGTTCGACGTGGGCAAGCGCGATGAGCTCACCGTTTACGAAGCTTCGGTTGCTGCCTATAAGGCACAGCACAGCCGTCTGTTTCCCAACTGGAGCGAGATCTTCGAGATCGTTACAGAGTTGGGCTATACGCGCTCCGGCCGCGTAGCCTGATCAATTCCCATCACGCATCTGTTTCGAGCAACTGCTGCGCGCAATTGCTGCGCGCAACTGCTGCGCGCAACTGATCGATCTGACAACTAAGCGGGTGCAGCTTCTCCGGGATAAATCGGAAAAGCTCCAGCCACTTCGGCGACTTCCCCGGCCACTCGGGCTCGAAG